>DVOR01000240.1 GCA_018713405.1 Candidatus Spyradenecus faecavium
AATCTTGCTCGACCGCCGGGCGGTGGGTGAGGATGAAGACACGGGCGCACCCCATCTCCTTGGCCAGCGTCAGCGCGGCGATGGTCTTCCCGAAGCGCATCTTCGCGTTCCACAGCACCGACAGGGCGCCGGCCTTGAAACGGCGTTTCGCCAGGTCGACCGCCTCACGCTGGCTGGGACGCAGGATGATTTCCTGCACGTGAGAGACCTCGTTCACGGAGAGCGCGTTCCGTCCCTCCTTCGCCGCGCGAATGGCGTTCTTGACCGTTGTCAGATTCGTGCGGAACCACTCGCGCCCCGCGCCCTTCCTGGGCTTTTCGCGCGGGTGGCCGGAGTTGACCAGCACGCGGTGGACGTCGGTGTCCCCGATGACCTTGCGACCGCCCACCGCCAGCTCGGTGTGGAGGAGGGTGTAGGCGACGCCGGCGGTCTGGGTGTACTGGTCGATGCGCTTCCTCGCGGCGTCGTTCAGCGCCCGGCAGTTTGGGGTGAGCACGGCGTGCGCCTTCGCGGACGGCAGGTCGCATTGCACGGTGGTCTCGCCCACCTTCAGCAGGCCGGCATGGTCGGCGTCGGGGATGGCGAAGACGTAGATGAGCTTGTAGGCGTAGGGGTTCTCGATGACAGACACAGGCATGGGTTCATCCTTTCCGGAAGAGGGTGCGGACGAAGACGGGCTTGGGGCGGCGGGGGTCGGACCAGTCGAGGATGCGGCAGTGGGCGGGCTTGGGGTTGTCGAGGAGGTCGTCGTCGGCGGGGTAGCCGGGGGGGACGAAGCGGAGGCCGTCCATCTGCCAGAGGTTCCAGGAGATGATGGTGGCGAGTTCGCGGCACTCGCGGCGGGAGAGCTCGGCGGCCTTGGGGAAGCGGGCGCGGCGGGCCTCGATGACGGCGGCCAGGAGGTTTTCGCGGGCGAGGAGGAGGTTGTCGCCCTGCCAGTCGTAGCCATAGGTGGCGCGGAGGGCATGCTTGGCCCATCGCATCCAGTCCTTGTCGCGGATGGTGTTCTCGGAGACGACGCGGAGCTTGCGGTCGAGGATGCCGACGCGCTCGGGGACGGGGATGGGGCGGCCGTCGGTGGCGTCGTAGCGGGTGGTGAGGTAGGGCGCCTCGCCGCAGGTGATCTCCAGGCGAGGCAGGCGGACGTAGTCGCGCCAGGCGCAGCCCTCGGGGAAGGGGATGGCGCGCTCGGTGGGTTCCCAGGCGCGGCCGCCGGCGGTGGGGACGGTGAAGGGGGAGGGGTGGCCGAACCAGGCGGCGTCGATGAGGTCGTTCTGCGCGTTGACGACCCAGGCGGGGGTGAAGACCTCGGCGCGCTCGACGGAGCGGCGGCGCTGGACGTGGGCGGCCTTGGCGGTGCGGGGGCGGATGACGCGGCCGTTCGCGCCGGTGATGGCCTCCAGGCGGATCTCGTCCTGCGCGTGGTGGCCCAGCGCGGCGTAGTCCTCCGTGCCCCAGAGGATGTTGCGCCCCGTGGTCCGGTCCCGCAGGAGGATGTCGAGCACGCCGGGGACGGCCTTGACCAGGTCGTCCTCGAGGATGTCGACTTCCCCCAACAACAAGGGCATGAGAAAGGCGTGCCTCCGTCTGACGGTTCCATCGGAGGCCTAGCACTGCCCTGCAGAAAACCGTACAGACGGGGGCACGCCGGGGTAATGACCCCGACGCGCTCCCGCGTACATTCGTTTCTACATGGGAAGGTGCTAGTTTCCGATAGACGAATGTATGCGTTGAACGCATCGTTAGGCACTCACCCGCCGGTTTCCCGCCGAGTGAGCTATGTGCCAGCAGAATACCCCATCGCACCCCCTCCTGTCAACCTCGCCCCCGCGTCCTCACGAAAAAGGTCCGCCGCCGAAACCCTAAGGGGTCTGAGGCGAAACCCTAAGGGGTTCGACCCAAAACCCTAAGGGTTTCGGGGCAAACCCTTAAGGGTTTCGGAAAAAGATGTGGACTTATGCAGAATCCGCCCCTGGGAGGAGCGGATTCGGAAGGTGGGGGGCTTGGGGGCGGGGTGAGGGATGCAAAGGCCCCGCGGGACGATGTCCTCGCGGGGCCGGGTTGTCTTGATACGGAGACAAGCGGGGGATCAGACCGCGACGGTGGAGCCGGGCGGGTATTTGCCGGCGATGATGTCGCGGGCGATGGGCGTCTCCAGGCGGCGCTGGATGGCGCGCTTGAGCGGGCGGGCGCCGAAGTCGGGGTCGTAGCCTTCCTCGATGATGGCCTGTTTGGTCGCGTCGGAGACCTGGAGGGTGAGGTCTTCCTCGGCCAGACGGGCGGCGAGGTCCTTGAGCTGCAGGTCGACGATCTTCGTGAGGCTGTCCTTGGAGAGCGGGCGGAAGATGAGGGTTTCGTCGATGCGGTTGAGGAACTCGGGCGGGAACTTGCCCTTGAGCAGGTTGGACACCAGGTCGCGGACCCGGGTGGGGTCGCCTTCCTTCTCGGCGTTGGCGATGAGGTCGGAGCCGAGGTTGGAGGTCATGATGATGATGGTGTTCTTGAAGCTGACGGTGGTGCCCTTGTTGTCGGTCAGGCGGCCGTCGTCGAAGACCTGCAGGAAGAGCTTGAAGACGTCGGGGTGGGCCTTCTCGATCTCGTCGAGGAGGACGACGCTGTAGGGTTTGCGGCGGACGGCCTCGGTGAGCTGGCCGCCTTCTTCGTAGCCGACGTATCCGGGAGGCGCGCCGACCAGGCGGCTGACGCTGTGGCGCTCCATGTACTCGGACATGTCGATGCGCGTCATGGCGTCGCGGCTGTCGAAGAGCTGTTCGGCCAGGACGCGGGCGAGCTCGGTCTTGCCCACGCCCGTAGGGCCCAAGAAGAGGAAGGCGCCGATGGGTTTGTTGCGGTTGCGGATGCCGGCGCGGGCGCGGAGGACGGCGTCGGAGACGGCCTCGACGGCCTCGTCCTGGCCGATGACCTTGGCCTTGATGGCGTCGGCCAGGCGCAGGAGTTTCTCGCGCTCGCCTTCGAGCAACTTGCTCACGGGCACGCCGGACCAGCGGCTGACGGCCTCGGCGATCTCCTCGGGGCCGACGACCTCGCGGAGCATGGATTCCTTGGTGTCCTTGGCTGCGGCGGCGAGCTGTTTCTCGAGGTCGGGGATGGTCTTGTACTGCAGTTCGCCGGCCTTGGCGTAGTCGAACTTGCGCTGGGCCAGCTCGAGCTCGTGGCGGGCGGCGTCGAGCTGCTCGCGCAGGCCTTTGCTGGCTTCGTGGGCCTTCTTCTCTTCCTGCCATTTGGCCTTGAGGGCGTCGGCCTTGGCCTTCTCGTCGGCGAGCTCGTGGCGGAGCTCCTCCAGGCGTTTCTTGGAGGCGTCGTCCTTTTCCTTGGCGAGGGCGGCCTCCTCGATCTCCAGGCGCATGACCTTGCGGCTGAGCTCGTCGAGCTCGGCGGGCATGGAGTCCATCTCGGTGCGGATGGCGGCGCAGGCCTCGTCGAGCAGGTCGATGGCCTTGTCGGGCAGGAAGCGGTCCTGGATGTAGCGGTCGCTGAGGACGGCGGCGTTGACGAGGGCGGAGTCCTGGATGCGGACGTTGTGGTGGGCCTCGAAGCGCTCCTTCAGGCCGCGCAGGATGCTGATGGTGTCCTCGACGGTGGGCGGGGCGACCATGACGGGCTGGAAGCGGCGCTCTAGGGCTTTGTCCTTCTCCATGTAGAGGCGGTGCTCGGCCAGGGTCGTCGCGCCGATGCAGTGCAGCTCGCCGCGGGCCAGCATGGGCTTGAGCATGTTGCCGGCGTCGCTGGAGCCTTCGGTCTTGCCCGCGCCGACGATGGTGTGGATCTCGTCGATGAAGAGGATGATGCGGCCCTCGCTGGCCTTGATCTCCTTGAGGACGGCCTTCAGGCGCTCCTCGAAGTCGCCGCGGTACTTCGCGCCGGCCATGAGCGCGGTCATGTCGAGGGCGAAGATGGTGCGGTTCTTCAGGCCTTCGGGGACGTCGCCGCGCACGATGCGCTGGGCCAGGCCCTCGACGATGGCCGTCTTGCCGACGCCGGGTTCGCCGATGAGCACGGGGTTGTTCTTCGTCTTGCGGGAAAGGATGCGGATGACGTCGCGGATCTCCGTGTCGCGGCCGATCACGGGGTCGAGCTTGCCCACGCGGGCCAGCTCCACCAGGTCCGTACCGTATTTCTTCAGGGCCTCGTAGCTCTCCTCGGGGTTGTCGCTGGTGATGCGCTGGTTGCCGCGCACCTCCTTCAGCGCGGAAAGGAGCGCGTTCTCGCTCAGGCCCAGGTCGCGCAGGAGTTTCATGCGCGTGGTCATCGCCAGGAGCACGTGCTCGATGGAGACGTAGGCGTCGCCCATTTTCTTCGCGCGGTCAAAGGCGTCCACGAGGATCTCCTGCAAGCCGGAGGAGACGTAGACCTTGTTGGCCTCCATCGACCCCGTCACCCGCGGCAGGCGGTCCATCGCCTCGGCGACGCGGGCGCGGGCCAGCTCCAGCGAGATGCCGCACTTCGTCAGCAGGCTCCCGGCCAGGCCGCGCTCCTGGGCCAAGAGCGCCCAGAGCAAATGCTCGGGCTCCACCGTCTGCTGTTGCCGGCGGATGCCCTCCTGCTGCGCCAGGGTCAAGGCCTCGCGCAAGCGTTCCGTCATTTGGTTCATATCCATAAAATCAGTCCTCCTTGCCGGATGTCGCCGGCACCCTTTATTGCAACTCCCGTGCCAATCCTCGTGGCCCGCCCCAAACGTCTCCTTTTGACCCTTCCCGCCTGCCACTTGTTGGCACACCGTGCCACATCTTGTCTAAGGCCGTGCCATGCCGACCGTGCCAAACGTCTTCCCGTTGCATCCCCGGCCACGGCGGAACCGGTGGGTCGCGGCATGGTGGGCGGGGATTTGGTAGAATGGGGGGCATGATCTGGGTGACCGGGGACAAGCATGGCGTGTTCGAGGACGTGGCGGACTTTTGCCGCCGCGAGGGGACATCGCGCGACGATGTCCTGATTGTCTTGGGGGACGCTGGCATCAATTATTATGGGGACGCGCGCGACACCGCGCTGAAGCAACACCTGGCGCAATACCCCATCACGCTCTTTTGCGTGCATGGCAACCACGAGGCGCGGCCCGAGCGGGTGCGCGGCTATGCACGGCGCGCGGGCTTCGGCGGCGAGGTATGGGCGGACCCGCGTTACCCGAACCAGCTCTTCCCCGTGGACGGGGCGCTCTATGAGATTGGGGGCCAGCGGACGCTGGTCGTGGGTGGGGCGTACTCGGCGGACAAGTTCCAGCGTCTGCTCAACCACTGGGCGTGGTTCGAGGACGAGCAGCCCTCGGACGCCGTCAAGGCGCGGGCGGAGGCGGCGTTGGAGGCCGTGGGGTGGCGGGTGGACGCGGTGCTGTCGCACACGTGCCCGGAGGGCGTGTTGCCGCCGGGGCGGAAAGAGGCGTGGGAGCGGCGCTTTGGGCCCATCGATTGGTCCACGGAGCGGTGGCTGCAGGGCCTCCGGGAGCGGCTCGCGTTCCGTCTGTGGTACGTGGGGCACCATCACGTGGATTACCGTGCGGGCGATTTCGTTTTCTTGTACCATCAGTTCATTCCCTTCGCGTGAAAGGAGGCCAGCGTGGCCGGCGAGTATGTCTTCAACCTGCAGAACGTCACCAAGCACCATGAGAAGAAGGTCATCCTGGATGACGTGAACCTGGCCTTTTTCCACGGGGCGCACATCGGCGTCATCGGCGCGAATGGCGCGGGCAAGTCCTCGCTCCTCAAGATCTTGGCGGGGATGGACAAGGATTACATGGGCACGTGCCAGGTGGCCAAGGGCGTGAAGGTGGGCTATCTGCCGCAGGAGCCGGAGCTCGACCCGGAGAAGACCGTGCAGGAGTGCGTCATGGAGGGCGTGGCCGGCGCTCAGGCCATGCTCGAGAAGTATGAGGACCTCTGCTGCCGCCTGGACGAGCCCGGCGCGGAGGAGGAGATGGCCCGCCTGCAGGAAATCATCGACGCCAACGACCTGTGGAACCTGGAGCACCAGGTGGAGCTGGCGATGGAGGCGCTGCGCTGCCCGGACCCGGACGCGTTGGCCGGGAAGCTCTCCGGCGGCGAAAAGCGCCGCGTGGCGATGTGCCGCCTGCTTATCTCCAACCCGGACGTGCTGTTGCTCGACGAGCCGACCAACCACCTGGACGCGGAGTCGGTGGCCTGGATCGAGGCCTTCCTGAAGAAGTTCAAGGGCACGCTCATCGTGGTGACGCACGACCGCTACTTCCTCAACAACGTCACCGAGTGGATCCTGGAGATGGACGCCGGGCGCACCTATCCTTACAAGGGAAACTACGAGCAGTGGCTGGAGCAGAAGCAGGCCATGATGGCCGCGCAGGCCAAGCAGGCCGAGAGCCGCCGCAAGATGATTCAGCAGGAGCTCGAGTGGATCCACACCAACCCCTCCGGCCGCCGGGCCAAGGGCAAGGCGCGCCTGGCGCGCTACGAGGAGCTCGTGGCCAAGCAGGTCGACACCCGCGAGGAGGAGCTCAAGATCCAGATCCCGCCGGGGCCGCGCCTGGGCAACCTGGTGGTCCGCGCCACCGACCTGTGCATGGCCTTCGGCGACCGCATCCTTTTCGAGCACGTGAACTTCGACCTGCCGCGCGGCGGCATCGTGGGCGTCATCGGCGCGAACGGCGCAGGCAAGACGACGCTCTTCAAGCTCATCACCGGCCAGCTCAAGCCCACCTCCGGCGAACTGCGCATCGGTGAGACCGTCGTGCTCAGCTACGTCGACCAATCGCGCGAGGCGCTGGACCCGAACCACACCGTCTACGAGGAGATCACCGGCGGCGGCGACTTCGTGAACCTCGCCGGCAAGGGCCTCATGAACGGCCGCGCCTATTGCTCGCGCTTCAACCTGCGCGGCACCGACCAGCAGAAGAAGGTGGGCGTCCTCTCGGGCGGCGAGCGCAACCGCGTGCACCTGGCCAAGCTGCTCCGCGCCGGCGGCAACCTGCTGCTCCTCGACGAGCCGACCAACGACCTCGACGTCGGCACCCTGCGCTCGCTGGAAGAAGGCATCCAGGATTTCGGCGGCTGCGCCGTGGTGGTGAGCCACGACCGTTGGTTCCTCGACCGCATCGCCACGCACATCCTCGCCTTCGAGGGCGACTCCAAGGTGCGCTGGTTCGAGGGGTCCTATTCCGACTACCACGAGATGCGCCGCAAGGAGCTCGGCGACGACGCCGACCGCCCCCACCGCATCAAGTTCCGCCCCGTCCACCACTGAGGGCGGGCCGCAAGGAAAGGAGCGCGCCATGCGCATGGGCATAGGCTTTGACACGCACCGGCTGGTGGAGGGGCGGAAGCTCATCCTGGGCGGGGTCGAGATCCCGCACACGGTCGGCCTGCTGGGCCACTCCGACGCCGACGTGCTGACGCACGCCATCATGGACGCGTTGCTGGGGGCCGTCGCCGACGGCGACATCGGGCAACACTTCCCCGACACCGACCCCAAGTGGGAGGGCGCCGACAGCATCGCCCTCCTGCGGGCCGTCGTCGCGCGCTTGGCCGGGCTGGGATGGCGCGTGGGCAACGTCGACGCCACCGTCCTGGCCGAGCGCCCCAAACTGATGCCGCACCTCCCCGCCATGCGCGAGCGGCTCC
>DVOR01000241.1 GCA_018713405.1 Candidatus Spyradenecus faecavium
TTCGCGCCCAACACAAAGGAACATCCCATGAGCGGAATCTTCAAAGCCTATGACATCCGCGGCATCTACGGCCAGGATCTGACCGAGGCCGTGGCCTACGACATCGGCCGCGCCTATGTCACCCACACCCACGCCAAGAAGGTCGTCCTCGGGCGCGACTGCCGTCCGCACTCGGTGCCCCTGCAGGAGGCGCTGACGCGCGGCATCACGGAGCTGGGCGCGGACGTGATCGACATCGGGCAGTGCTCGACGCCGATGAACTACTACGCGAACGGTTCGCTGGGGGCGGATGGCTCGATCATGATCACGGCCTCGCACAACCCGGCGGAGTGGAACGGCTTCAAGCTGTGCCGGGCGCAGGCGGTGCCGATCTCCGGCGCCACGGGCATCGCGGACATCGAGCGCATCGTGACGGAGAAGGCCTTCGACGCGCCGGCGGCGAAGCCGGGCACGGTGACGACGCACGACATCCTGCCGGCCTACCGCGAGCATATCCGCCCGGTGATGGCCTTCGCCCGCAAGCCCAAGCTGGCCATCGACTACGCCAACGGCATGGGCATCATCGAGGCGAAGACCTTCGTGGACGCCATCGACCAGACGGCGCTCTACGGCGACATCGACGGCACCTTCCCGAACCATGAGGCCAACCCGCTGCACCACGCCACGCTGGCGAAGCTGCAGGAGACCATCCGCCAGGGCGGCTATGACTTCGGCGTGGCCTTCGACGGCGACGCGGACCGCGCGGGCTTCATCGACGAGAAGGGCGAGATCATCCCGATGGACCTGGTGACGGCCCTCATCGCCCAGGACGTGCTGAAGCGTGAGAAGGGCGTGATCTTCTACGACCTGCGCTCGAGCCGCGTGGTGAAGGAGACCATCGAGGCCGCCGGCGGCACGCCGATGATGAGCCGCGTGGGCCACGCCTTCATCAAGGCGCAGATGCGCGAGCACAACGCCATCTTCGCGGGCGAGCTCTCGGGCCACTACTATTTCCGCGACAACTACGTGGCGGAATCCTCCTCGATGGCGGCCATCGCGCTGGCGAACATCGTCACGCAGAGCGGCAAGCCGCTGTCGGAGCTCATCGCGCCCCTGCGCAAGTATTGGTGCTCCGGGGAGATCAACTCCAAGGTGGCGTGCGACCCGAAGGAGATCCTGGCGAAGCTGAAGGCGAAGTACGCCGACGGCCACGTCTTCGAGCTGGACGGCGTGAGCGTGGAGTATCCCACGTGGTGGTTCAACGTGCGTTGCTCCAACACCGAGCCGCTCGTGCGCCTGAACCTGGAGAGCACGGCGAGCCTGGCCGAGATGGAGGCCCGCCGCGACGAGGTGCTCGCCATCATCCGCGGCTGAGCGACGCCAAGAAAAAGGGAGGCTCCCGGCTGGGGGCCTCCCTTTTTTGGGCCTGGGCACAAAGAAATCCCCCGGCGGGAGCCGGGGGAGTCGTTCGGGGTTCGCGGTGGCCTCAGGCGGCGAGGCCGCCGACGGCGATCAGGGTGAAGACCATGATGAAGATGGCCGTGGTCTCGATGACGCCGAGGGCGGCGAGGTTGTTGGTGAGGCCCTGCCCGGTCTCGCCGTGGGCGTCGGCGGAGCAACCGCCCGCGCGGCCCTGGAAGATGGCGGACATGCCAATGCCAGCGCCGGCGAAGATGCCGAGGATGAGCATCCCCATGCCTGCGAAGGGAAGGGCGGAGGGGGCGTTCTCGGCGATGGTCATGCCCAGGCCTTTCAGGAGGGCGAGGCGCTCGGGCTCGAGGGCGGCGATGCTCTCGGCGGTGAAGGTGCCGGTGATGGTGGCGATCATGGTGAACATGAGGATCATCCCGTAGAGCGTCTGGGTGATGGGGGCGCCGACGTAAGCCAGGAGGAGGAAGGGCGCGGGGCGGTTCTGGGCGTAACATTTCTTCCAGGCGCCGATGGCGCCGGCGGCGGCGAAGCCCGTGCCGATGGCGGAACCGAGGCCAGAGAGCGCCAGGCAGGCGACTGCGCCGGCGATGCCGAGTGCGATGTTGATATCCATGGTGTGTCTTTCCTTTGCTGTTACTGTTGGGGTTGGCGGAAGGGGGCGTAGGGCAGGCCGGCCCAGGTGATGCCCTTGGCGTTGGAGAACTCCAGGGTGTTGAGACGGACGGCGTGCACGAGGACGGAGAGCGCGCCCATGGCCAGGTTCAGGCCGTGCCCGATGAGCAGGATGGCCACGACGGCGAGGACGCGCAGGACGATGGGAAGGTCGAGCCCCAAGGCCATGCTGTTGAAGTTTTCGGCGACCTTGACGGAGGCCAGGCCGACGGCGAAGAGGCGGACGTAGCTGATGATGTCGCCCATCGCACTGATGACGTTGAGGGGCAGCATGCCGACGTTCACGCCCTCGTTGCGGATGTCCGCGAAGAGCGGGATGAGGATGAGGACGACGCCCGCGCCGACCAGGCCGACCATCAGCCCCAGGGGGGCGGCGAACCAAGCGACGACGATGTTGCAGACGACGGTGAACATGCCCCACGTCACGCAGAGCCAGCCGACCTCGCCGAGGGTCTTGAGGTTGGGGAAGAGCAGCGCGGCGTTCCACAGGCGGGCGATGGAGATGTGCACCGCGCCGATGAGGAAGCAGAGGAACATCATGTTGTCGTTGCTGCCCAGCCAGCCGACGGTGGGGATGGCGGTGAGGCACGCCGGCAGGGCCGCCTTGTCGATGCCGAAGTAGGTGCCCGAGAGGACGCCCCACAGGACGGTGGCAAGGCTGAAGACGGCGAAGACCGTGAGCGCGGGGCGGGCGGCGGGCTTGCGCCACAGCGCGACGGCCGCGGCGATGACGGCGGCGAGCATGAGCGCGCCGTAGCCCGCGTCGCCCACGAGCATGGCGAAGAAGAGGGAGAAGAAGGCGTAGAAGGGGATGGAGACGTCGCCCTCGGTGTAGCCGGGGAGGATGCCGAGGCCCTTGAAGACCACGCCGATGGAGCGGAAGGCGCGCGGCGGCTCGAGCAGGACGGGCACGTTGGGGTCTCCTTCCTCGGGCTCCTCGGTGACGACGCCCCAACCCTCGGCCTGGGCCATGGCGAGGAGGTCGGCCTCGGCGCGGGCGGGGAGGTAACCACGGAGGTAGGCCACGTCGCCGGCGTCGCGCAGGTTGGCGGCGACCTCGGCGGCGGTGCGGTCGGCGGTCGCGGCGGCGACCTCGCGGCGAAGTTCGGGACGCAGGGCCTCGCAGGCGGCGAGTCGCGCCTTGAGGGCTTCGGCGGCGGCCTCGGCCTCGTCGGCGCGGGCGCGCATCGTGGCGGTGGCCAGCTCGGGCAGGGGGATGGCCTCGCAGGAGGCGGGGAGCGGCTCGGCGGAGATCCAGGCGCCGTAGGCGAAACCGGACTCGGCACGGAAGAGGTAGGCGGCGTCGCCCAGTTCGTCGGCGACCTTCTGCGGCGCCTTGAAGAGGCGCACGGGCAGGCCGGCGGCGGCCAGCGCGGCGACGGTGGCGGGGTCAACCTCGCCGAAGGGCGCGTAGCGGCGCAGGGCCAGGCGATAGCCGAAGGCTTCCTCGGCGAGTCGGGTGGCGAGCTCGGCCAGACGGTTGACCTCGGCGGCGGAAGTCGGCGCGGCGGGGGCCTTGGCGGCGGCGAGGAGCGCGTCGAACCCCATCGCGGCGACGGGCGAGGCGGCGTCGGGCTTGAAGACGAAGGCCCCGCCCTTCTTCGCCGCGTCGAGGACGCGGAGGGCCTGCTCGGCGGCGGCGACACCGGCGGCGGCGCGGCGGATGCCCTCGCCGTCGCGCACCTCAAGGGCGACGTGGACGCACCCGAGGGCGCGGAGGGCGTTGAGCGCGGCGAGGCGTTCCTTGGCCGCGCAGAGCAGGGTCAGGCGCAACATCGGCACAATCATGCGGTCGCCTCCTTTTGTTTGGCCGTGCGGCCCTTGGCGATCTTGCCGCGGACGACGGCGGCGGTCTGCTCGTCACCGATGAAGATGCGGATGACGCGGATGTTCTCCTTGCACTCGGGGATCTTCACCTTCTCGAAGAGGTTGACGCGCTGGCCGGTGGTGTGGAGCTCTTCCTGGATGAGCTCGCGCTGGCGGCGCAGGACGTCGCCCTCGGCCTTGAGGGCCATGAGGTCGGCGAGCATCGCCTGGGCGTCGTCGGTCCAGGCGGGGGTGCGATAGGGGTCGAGGGGGGCGGGCTCGGCGTCGATGCCCTCGTAGAGGGGGATTCCCACGCCGGCGATGTTGCCCTGCGCGGTGCGGACGCCCTTGAAGGCGACGAGCGCGTCGGGGGCGACCTCGGCGTCGGCGTAGAGGGCGACCCAGGCATCGAGCTTGGCGCGGGCGGCTTCCTCACGCTGCTGCACCTCGCCGAGCTTGGCGGTGATGCCGGCGATCTCGGCCTGCAGTTGCTGTTTCTTCAGCTGCAGCATGGGCAGGAAGCGCTGGAAGCGCTTCAGCGCGTCCGTCTGCGCCTTCAACTCTGTCTTTGTATGCTTAATCTTAGCCATGACAAGAGGAAGTTTGGAAGTTTAGAGGCTTGGAGGCTTGGTTGTTTCTGACGTCAGCTTCCGTACAAACGCGTTTATCTGACGTGCCAACGACTCTATCCCCACACGGGCCTCCTCTGTATAGGACAGGTAACCATAGGCGTGGGCAAGCTCCAACTGCGTGTCCAATTCCGCCAAGGCCCCGCGCGCGATACCTAGAAAATGGGCGAAGTCTGTCGCGCCGCGACGTGACGAACCTTCTGCGATGTTGGAAGGCACGGAGACGGAAGTCCTGCTGATTTGGGAGTAAAGCCCAAATCGTTCCTCCTTCGGGAAGTCGCGGATCAATTCATGCACGTACTTGGCAAGCGCCATGCCGCGCCTCCAAATCTCCAAATCACGATGCTTGAATTGCGTTCCTGTCACGGCGACTTACCCTTGAAAACCAAACTTCCAAGCCTCCAAGCTTCCAAACTTCCTCACTTCTTGGGCCAGAACTTGTCGGTCATCTTGGTGGGGATGCCGGTCTCCATGGGCTCGAAGCATTCGGCGAGGATCTGCCAGCCGAGGTCGAGGGCCTGCTCCAGCGGGATGTTCACGGAGAGGTCCATCATCTTCTCCTCGAAGCGCGCGCCGTAGCGCAGCAGCTTCTTGTCCCACTCGCTCATGCGGAAGCCCATGGACTGCTTTTCGGCGGCGTCCTTGTACTGCGCGTAGAGCTTGATCATCGCGTCCATGATGGTGCGGTGATCCTCGCGGGTGTCCTTGTTGACCTGCTGCTTGAGGCGGGAGAGGGAGCCGAAGGGCTCGATGCGGCCGTTGCGGAGGTAGAACTGCCCCTCGGTGATGTAGCCCGTGTTGTCCGGCACGGGGTGCGTCACGTCGTCGCCGGGCATCGTCGTCACGGCGAGGATGGTGATGGAGCCGGCGCCCTCGAAGTCGACGGCCTTCTCGTAGCGCGCGGCGAGCTGGGAGTAGAGGTCGCCGGGGTAGCCGCGGTTGGACGGGATCTGCTCCATGGTGATGGCGATCTCCTTCATCGCGTCGGCGAAGGAGGTCATGTCCGTGAGCAGCACCAGCACGCGCTTGCCCTTGAGGGCGAACTGCTCGGCCACGGCCAGCGACACGTCCGGCACGAGCATGCACTCCACCACGGGGTCGGCCGCGGTGTGCACGAACATCACCGTGCGCGACAGCGCGCCCGAGGCGTCCAGCTTGTCGCGGAAGGCGAGGTAGTCGTCGTGCTTCAGGCCCATGCCGCCCAGGATGATCACGTCGACCTCGGCCTGGAGCGCGATGCGGGCAAGGAGCTCGTTGTAGGGCTCGCCGGCGCGGGCGAAGATGGGGAGCTTCTGGCTCTCGACCAGCGTGTTGAAGACGTCGATCATCGGGATGCCCGTGCGCACCATGTGGCGCGGAATGATGCGCTTGGCGGGGTTGACCGAGGGCGTGCCGATGTCCGTGGGGTTCATCGTCAGCTCGGGGCCGTTGTCGCGCGGCTTGGCCGAGCCGGTGAAGACGCGGCCCAGGAGCTCGTCGCCGAAGGGCACCTGCATCGGGTGGCCCAGGAAGCGCACCTGCGCGTCGGTCGCCACGCCGCGAGCGCCGGCGAAGACCTGCAGCGTCACCTCGTCGCCGGCCAGCTTGATGACCTGCGCCAGCGACGTGCCCACGCGGGAGTCGATCTCCGCGAGCTCGCGGTTCTTGACGCCCTCCGCGCGCAGGGTGACGACGGAGCCGGAGATGTTGTCGATCTGGTGGTAAAGCTTACGCATGGGGAGCCTCCGCGACGAAGTTGAGCACGGCCTCGCGGCGGGCGCCGTAGTCCGGGCTGTCCGCCGGTGTGTTGTTCCAATCGATGAATGCCTGCTGGAGCCGCAGGAACGCGCGGCGCGCCTCGGCCTTGTCGGCATACGCATAGCGCTGGGAGACGATCGTCTCGAGCACGCCGAAGGCGTCGCGCTGGCGCGCCACGGGGCAGCACGCGTCCACGTCGTTGAAGGCGTTCTGCTGCAGGTAGACCGCGTCGATGAGCTCCTTCTTCAGGAAGTCCATGAAGTCGTCCATCGCCGTGCCTTCCTCGCCGACGACCTTCATCATCTGCTCCACGTCCGCGCCCTTGCGGACCAGGTCGCGCAACGCCTCGACGCGCGGCTGCTCGATGACGGAGGGATACTTGCTCCACGAGTCCAGCGGGTCGATGGCCGGGTAGCGGCGCGCGTCGGAGCGCGCACGGGAGAGGCCGTGGAAGGCGCCGACCACCTTCAGCGTGGCCTGCGTCACCGGCTCGTCGAAGTTGCCGCCCGCGGGCGAGACCGTGCCGCCGAT
>DVOR01000242.1 GCA_018713405.1 Candidatus Spyradenecus faecavium
TCCACCTCTCACATCCCCAACAGACACCCCATCCCCAAAAATTTTATCCTCCCTTGAGAATATAGTTGACTTAAGGGTTTGCCTCGAAACCCTTAGGGTTTTGGGTCGAACCCCTTAGGGTTTCGCCTCCGACCCTTCCGTGGGGTTTTTCTGAGGAGCGGCGAAAAAGGGCTTGCGTGCGGGGGGCGGGTGCGTTATAGTGGTACATATAAGACAGGAGAGATCGCGATGAATCCATTGGACGAGGTGACCGGGCCCGTGAACCCGGCTGGGCGCGAAGTGCGCGTCATTGACCGCCAGCTTCCGGTGACGGTCGGCGTTGGGTCGCTTCTCTTCGAGCTCGCGGTCTATGCCTCCGGCTTCGTGGTCGCGGCGGCGGTGCAGTTCGGGGTTGCGCCGGAGTGGCCCACGTGGGGGTTCGTCGCGCTGTGGGTGGCGGCCTGCTTGCCCGCGGCGCTCTTCACGTGGCTGAAGGTCGCCGCCGGGAACGCCTTCATGCGCCTGGAGCAGAGCATCCAGGCCAGCGCCTCCACCATCGGCAACTACCAGGAGCAGCGCTTCCAGATCCTGCAGAACGTGGCCGGCCTGGTGCGCCAGTCCATCGACCTGGACAAGGACGTGATGAAGGCGGTGGCGGCCTATCGCGGCGGCGGCTCGCCGGAAGGGCGCCTGAACGGCAACGACGCCGCGTTGAGCCTCGGCTTCGGCCACCTCTTCCCGCAGGTGGAGGCCTACCCCGAGCTCCGCGCCCACGCGCAGATCGCCGAGGCCATGCGCCAGAACAGCTACCTGCAGCGCGAGGTCACCGCCGCCCGCGACCTCTACAACCAGAAGGTCCTTGTCTGGAACACCGAGGTCTTCCGCTGGCCCATCCGCCAGATCGTCGCCGCCCGGCGCGGCCTCACCACGCGCATCCCCTTCCAGGTCTCCGACGCCGCGCGCGAGGGGGCCGGGCAGACCTTCTTCGCGTGACGGGGCGCGCCCATGGAGCATGAGGAGATCCTCACGCCCGTGCGGCTCTTCCGCACGCGTCTGCGGGGGGAGCACGCGCGCAACCTCGAGGCGGCCTTCGGCGCGCTCCTCGAGCGCTCGGGCGTCGATCCGGCAACGAACGCCGCGCTGGTGGCCGAGATCCGCCGGCTGGAGGCCCTCCTCGAGCGGTTGGGCCGCCTGGAACGCCGGTGGCGGTGGGCGCGCACCGCGCTCCTGACGGTGGCGGGGGTCGGCGGCGTCGCTGCCGCGCTGTGGCTGGCGGGCCGCCTGGGCTGGGCACAGCCCTTGGTCGCCGGCTGGGTCGGCGGGGTGGGGGGCGCGCTCTGCGCCGTGGCCCTCACCCTCGTCTTCGCGACCGTGAACGTCCGCCTGCGCAGCCTTCGGGCCGCGATCGCCGACGCCGACGCCGAGCGCGACGCGCGGGAACGCGACGCCTGGGCCATGATGGAGCCCCTGAACACCCTCTTCCGTTGGGACTCGATGGCCGAGGTCACGATGAAGACCCTGCCCATCCTGACCGTCGACCGCTATCTTTCCGAGGAGCGGCTGGGGCAGCTCGTGCGCGACTTCGGGTGGTCCGGGCGCCTGGGCGGCAAGGCCTCCGCCCTCGTCTGCCAGAGCGGCGCCGTCAACGGCAACCCCTGGGTGATCGTCGAGCTCCTGCGCCAGCGTTGGCAGACGCGCACCTACGTCGGCAACCGCCTCATCACCTGGACCGAGCGCGGGCCCCGTGGCCGCACGGTCGTGCGCACCCAGCTCCTCACCGCCTCGGTCGAGCGCAAGGAGCCCGTCTATGCCCGCCGCAAACGCCTGGTCTACGGCAACGAGGCCGCCCCGAGGCTCACCTTCTCGCGCGTGCCCAACGGCCTGGCCGTCGCCGGCGGCCGCGACCTGGAGCGCGCCATCGAGGCCCTCGACGAACGCAACCGCGACCCCGACGACCCCTTCACCCTCCTGGACAACCCCGCCTTCGACGCCGCCTTCGCCGCCACCGACCGCGACGACGAGGTTCAGTTCCGCCTCCTCTTCACCCCCCTCGCCCAGCAGGAGACCCTCGCCCTCATGCGCGACACCGAGGTGGGCTGCGGCGACGCCTTCACCTTCGTCAAGCACGGCCGCGTCAACGTCCTCGCCAACGACCTCCTCGACGCGCTCGACGTCTCCGCCTCGCCCCGCCTCCTCCGCCACTACGACCTCCGCGCCGCCCGCCGCCAGTTCCTCGAGTACGGCAACGCCTTCTTCCGCGGCCTCCTCTTCACCTTCGCCCCCCTCTTCTGCATCCCCCTCTACCAGCAGCACCGCAGCCACGAGGACATCTACGCCGGCATCATCGACGCCGGCGCGCCCGCCCCGCTCGAGCTCGAGTCCCTCGTCAACGCCCTCGGCGAGGCCCGCTTCCGCCCCCGCGGCGCCGACACCCCCTCCCTCCTCACCGTCGCCGTCACCGCCCAATCCGGCGCCGACCTCCGCGTGGAGGTCACGGCCTCGGCCTTCCACGGCCACCGGCGCGTCGCGCACGTCTCCGTCCGCGGCGGGGACGGCCGGACGCACGACGTCTCCGTCCCCTGGGTCGAGTACCTCCCCGTCAGCCGCACCGTCGCGCTCGGCGTCTGCCCCGCCGGCACCGCCGACCTCGACGCCTTCACCCGCGGCCTCGCCGCCCCCGCGTGGCGCGACCGCCTCCGCGCCCTTGGCCTCGGCACGCGCCCCCTCCTCTTCCGCCGCGGCCTCGCCGCCTTCCCCGCCCGTTGAATGGTGTGGGGCGCCGCCCTCGCCCCGGCAGGAAAAGCGCGTTCCCTTTGCGTCTTCGCGGAAAACTAACCCGGGCCCGCCGGCCGCCCGCTTGCATAAAGGCGCGAAGTGGCGTAAACTATTTCACCGTTCTTTCCATAAGGAGCGCACTATGGCCTGGTTCATCGGCGGCATTCTCTTCCTCATCCTCGGCTACTTCACCTATGGCCGGTTCATCGAGCGCCTGCTGCGCCCCGACGACCGCCCCACGCCCTGCTACGCCCAGGCCGACGGCGTCGACTACGTCCCCTTGCCGATGTGGAAGAACATGCTCATCCAGCTGCTCAACATCGCCGGCGTGGGCCCCGTCATCGGCGTCATCATCGGCATCAAGTTCGGGTGGCAGTGCTTCTGGATCATCCCCGTCGGCTGCGTCTTCGGCGGCGCGGTGCACGACTGCGTCTCGGGCTTCATGAGCCTGCGCGCCAAGGGCGCCAACCTCCCCGCCCTGACCCAAGGCTCTCTCGGCCGCTGGTACACCCAGGCCTACTCCGTCTTCCTGATGGTCCTCCTCCTGCTGGTCGTGGCCGTCTTCATCAACGTCCCGGCCAACCTCGCCGCCGGGCTG
This sequence comes from Candidatus Spyradenecus faecavium, assembly GCA_018713405.1. GTDB lineage: Bacteria > Verrucomicrobiota > Kiritimatiellia > RFP12 > DVOR01 > Spyradenecus > Spyradenecus faecavium. The sequence continues at coordinate 3,353 of DVOR01000242.1, forward strand.
GCCGCCCCCGCCGCGCCGGACGTCCCGTGGTTCTGGGTCTTCGTCGGGGTCATCTTCCTCTACTACGTCGTCGCCACCCTCTTCCCGGTGGACAAGATCATCGGCGCCATCTACCCCTTCTTCGGGGCCATCCTCCTCATCGGCTCGCTCGCCATGCTCGGCGCCCTCATCTGGAACGGCCTTTCCCAGCCCTGGCTCTTCACCGAGACCGAGGCCTTCCGGGCCGGGATGTTCCACGATCAGCCCATCATCCCCTGCCTCTTCGTCACCATCGCCTGCGGCATCCTCTCCGGCTTCCACGCCACCCAGTCGCCGATCGTCGCCCGCACCATGAAGAGCGAGCGGCAGGCCCGCGCCACCTACTACGGCATGATGATCGCCGAGGGCGTCATCGCGATGGTCTGGGCCGGCGCCGGCATGGCCATCTACAACCTCTTCCCCGAGCTCATGGCCCAGCCCGCCACCAACGCCCTCATGGAGAGCACCCGCACCTTCCTCGGCTCCTGGATGGGCACCGTCACCGTCCTCTCCGTAATCGTTCTGGCCATCACCAGCGGCGACACCGCCCTCCGCTCCCTTCGCCTCACCCTGGCCGAGCTCACCCACGTGCCCCAGCGCCGCTTCGTCGCCCGCCTTGGCCTCTGCCTGCCCCTCATCGCCATCGTCGCCGCCCTCCTCTGGTGGAGCAACCTCAGCGCCGAGAGCTTCGAGTGGCTCTGGAAATACTTCGCCTGGGGCAATCAGATCCTCGCCGCCAGCACCCTCATGGTCTGCACCGTCTGGCTCATGCGCCGTGGCGTCGCCCCCTGGTTCACCCTTCTCCCCGGCATGTTCATGACCTTCGTCGTCACCAGCTTCATCCTCTGGTCCGACCCCTCCCACGCCGGCTGCCCCTACGGCCTCAACCTCCCCATCCGCATCGCCTACGCCATCGCCGGCGTCTTCACCTTCTTCGCCGCCGTCTCCGTCATCCGCCTCGGCTCCGCCAAGCCCGCCGACGCAGAGGCCAACTGAGGTCTCCCTGTCCCGTCAAGGCGCAAGGCCGCGGAGACTTGCAACGAAGGATTGCAATTTCGGCCCGAACCCCCTCTTGTTGCAATCTTTCGTTGCATAAGTAACAGGTTGTAGAACAGAGAGATAGCCACTGTTTCCGACTCTTCGTTGCAATTTCTGAAGAATTGCATTGAAACCTCCGACCCCAATCCTTTATACTAGGGGGCGAAAGGAGTGTCTATGCGGATACAGCCTGCGCCCGAGATCAACAACCCAACCTTTCTGGCCTGGCTCGCCGGGCCCGGGGCCACGGCCCTTCCCGCCCTGCTGCGCGACGCCCAGGCCCAGCGCGCCTATCACCCCTGGCGCAAGGTCCGCCACACCGCCCCTGACGGCCTCCCCCCCGAGGTCTGGTGGTCCATCCTTTGCCTGGCCCGCCAGCCGACCGTCGTCGACCCCACCCTCGTCGGCGTGGGCGGCCAGCCCTTCCTCCTCTCGATGACCGACGAAATCCGCCGCCTGCTCCACGAGATTGACCGGCAGTCTCCCCTCGCCGTCAACCTCGGCGGCACGAACGGCCGCGACGACCTCTCGGACCTCCGGCGCACCTACCTCCAACGCGAGCGGATCGATGAGGCCATCTCCTCCAGCCAGATGGAGGGCGCCGCCACCACCCGCCGCGTCGCCCAAGAGATGTTGTTGGACGACCGCCCCCCGCGCGACGACGGCGAGCGCATGATCGCCAACAACTACGCCACCATCCGCCACCTCGACGCGTGGTGCCGCGAGCCCCTCTCCGCCGACCTCCTCGCCGCCATCCACCGCACCCTCACCGACGGACTCCTCCCCGAGTCCGCCCAGGGCCGCTACCGCACCACCGACGACGTCACCGTCCGCGACCGCGACGACGAGGTCGTCCACCAGCCCCCGCCCGCCGCCGACCTCCCCGCCCGCATGGCCGCCCTCATCGCCTTCGCCAACCAAGACGCCGAGGCGCGCGTCCCCTTCCTCCACCCCGTCCTCAAGGCCATCCTCCTCCACACCCTCCTCGCCTACGAACACCCCTTCCAGGACGGCAACGGCCGCACCGCCCGCGCCCTCTTCTACTGGAGCCTCCTCCGCGACGGCTACTGGGTCGCCCCCTACGTCTCCATCTCCCGCATGCTCCGCAAGGAACGCGCCGCCTACGACGAGGCCTACCTCGACATGGAGACCTGCCACCTCGACGCCACCTACTGCGTCCTCGTCAACCTCCGCGTCTTCGTCCGCGGCCTGCGCGACCTCCATGCCTACATCGAAGGCAAAAGCGCCCAGACCCGCTGCTGGCGCGACACCCTCCAAGGCCAGTTCAACACCCGCCAGCTCGACCTTCTTGAGCACACCCTGCGCCATCCCGACTACCATTACACCTTCCAAGAGCACCAGCGGTGGCACGCCATCTCCCCGAACACCGCTCGCGCCGACCTTGAGGATCTCGAATCCCGCGGCTTCCTCAAGCGCCACAAGGTCGGCCGCCTCCGCTACTACACCGTCACCGACCTCTTCACGACCCTCGCCGCCCACCTCCTCACCTGACCCCGCGCCCTTCCTCCCTTCGCCCCGACCCGTCCCGGCCGGGGTTTTCGTGTGCCCCGCGCCTGTGTTATACTGCAGCGGCAAAGACTTTATCGAAGAAGGTTCCATGAAGCGACGCCTCCCCCTCCTCCTCTCCGCGTTGGCCGTGTGCGCGGTCGTGTGGCTGGCCCTGCGCGGCGGGAACGAATCCGTGGCCTCCGCGCCCGCCCCTGCCGAGGCGACGGCGCCGGCCGCCTCCCCCGTGCCGCCGCCGCCCCCCGCGCCACCGGCGCCCGCGGCCCGGCCCACGTCCCTGCCGGCCACGGTGCCGCCCGACTGCGCCGACGCCTCCGGCCGGGTGCGCCGCACCGTCTTCCCCGCCCCGGGCGCGGCGCTTGCCGACCTCCGCTCGGCCATCGCCGGCGCGGGCGGCGAGGCCCTCGGCTGGAACCCTGACGGCGGCTACGACACGATGCTCCCGCGCGACGCCCTGCCCACGCTTCGCGCCGCCGGTTGCCGCCTGACCCTGGCGCCGCTCCCCGTGACCCCCGCCCTCCGCCGCGCCGTCGAGGCCGGCGGCACGGTCCCCGTCTCCCTGGCCTGCGCCGACGAGGCGACGGCCACGCGCCTGCAGGCGCGGCTGGGCGGCGTGCGCGTCGGCGCGGCCCTCCAGGCGGAGGTCTCGGTCGAGGCCCTGGCCGCGGCGCTCACCGAGGAGGGTGGCATCCTCGGCGCGGACCGCACCCCCGAGACCCGCCTCTGCAACAACGTGGCGCGCACGGAGCGCTTCCTCGGCGTGGACACCCTGCAGGGCGGCGACGCCTCGGGGCTTACCGGCGCAGGCGAGGTCGTCGCGGTCTGCGATTCCGGCCTCTCCTCGGGCATTCCCGGCTACCTGGGCCAGGACGGCGCCGAGCCCTTCCATCCCGGCCTGCGCGCCCGCGTGATGGCCATCTCCCCCCAGCCGTGGGAGGCCATGTACACCCCTGACAGAGTCCGGCGGTTGAGCGACGGCAATGACCCGGATGGCCACGGCACGCACGTGACGGGCAGCGTCCTGGGCGACGGCTCCTGCAGCGAGGACCGCCGTTTCCGTGGCGTGGCGCCCGGCGCGCGGGTCTTCTTCCAGACGAACGCCAGGCTCTTCGGCCTTTCCCCCGGGGGCATCTCCGCCCCGACGCTCCTTGATCCCCTCTTCGACGAAGCCTATGCCGCCGGCGCGCGCATCCATTCCAACAGCTGGCAAAGCGCCGATCTCGGCGAGTCCAGGGGCGCCGTCTACTCCCTCTCCGCTTGGTCCATCGACCGCTTCGTCTGGTCGCACCGCGACTTCCTGCCCCTCTTCGCCGCCGCCAACGACGGCATGGACACGGATGCCGACGGCGTGGGCGACCTCGGCACCCTGGTTTCGAGCCCCGCCTTGGCCAAGAACTGCCTCACCGTCGGCGCGGCGGAAACCTACCGCCCGACCGTCTCCGATGGCCGCGACGCCGACGGCGTGCCCGCGCCTGTCCTCAATTCCGAGATCCGGAAGGTGGGCGGCGCGGACCTCCTCGCGGACCCGCTCGGCTCGGCCCCCGGGGACGCCCCCGACCGTCGCGGCGTCGCCATTTTCTCCTGCCGAGGCCCCCTTCCGGACGGCCGCCTCAAGCCCGACCTGGTCGCGCCCGGCACGCAGATCGTCTCCGCCCGGCGCGCAGGCAAGGTGTTCGCCCACTCCCTCCTCGCCGCCCCCGCCACCGAGGAGGAACAGGCGTATTACCACGCGGCGGACGGCACCTCGATGGCCACGCCCCTCACCGCCGGCTCCGCCGCCGTCGCCCGCCAGTGGTGCCGCGAGGCCCTGGGCGTGGACGACCCTGGCCAGACGCTCCTGCGCGCCCTCCTCCTCCTCGGCGCGCAGTCCATCTACCCCGGCCAGTTCGGCGAGGGCCCGAACCGCGAGATCCCCACCCCCGCCCCCAACGGCGCCGAGGGCTTCGGCCTCCTCTCCCTCTCCCGCGCCCTCGCGCCCGCCCACGCCGAGACCTTCGACTACGGCGAGACGGGCTTCCTCCGCGACTTCCCCGTCGAGGTCACCGCCGAGGGCACGCTCCGCGCCGTCCTGGTCTGGGTCGACTATCCCGCCCAGCTCTACGCCGCCCGCACGCTGGTCAACGACCTGGACCTCGAGCTGCTCGACGCCTCCGGCGCCGTCGTCGCCTATCCCAACGGCCTCCCCGGCCCCGACCGCGTGAACGTCGCCGAGCGCATCGAGGCCGCGGTCGCCCCCGGCGCCTACACCCTGCGCGTGCGCGGCCACGCCATCCCCTTCCCCGACGGCCAGGCCGCGCTCGTCTGCTCCCTCCCCGGCGTGGCGCCCGCGCCCTTCATCGCCCACGACCCCGTCGAGCGCCTCGCGCCCGGCGAGGCCGTCGCGCTCCGTGCCACCCTCCTCCACCCCGCCGCCGAGACCGACGCCCTCACCCTGGAGACCTCCGCCGACGGCGCGGCCTGGACGCCGGCCGAGGCCCTCACCCTCACCGCCCCGCAGGCGGGCCGCTTCCTCTACCGCCTCCGCGCCGGCGAGACCGTGGCCGGCCCCTACGCCGTGACCGTGGGCGAAGCCGTCCCCCTCACCGTCGCCACCTCAGGCCCCTTCTTCCCCGCCACCCCCGCCGTCGGCCAGACCCTCCCCTTCGCCGCCGGCGAGATCGTCACCGCCACCGCCCTCCCCGCCCGCACGTGGGCCTTCGACGACGGGACGGACGTGATTTCCGCCGAGGACGCCCCCGTCGGCGGCTGGACGCTCACCGACGCGGAGGGCCGCGTCCTCGACCTCGGCGTCGGCGGCACGGCTGTCTTCGCGATGCCCGCCGCCCCCGCCACCCTCACCTGGACCGCCGAGGCGATCGACCCCGCGGTCTGGCGCATCCTCACCTTCGACGCCCACACCGTGCTCTGCCGCGTGGGCGACCGCTTCGTCCTGCCCACGCCGGACCCGCTCCCCAAAGAGCGGCGCGTCGTCACCGGCGTCTGGGTGACCCAGGACGGGACGCGCCATCGCGCCGGCCAGGCCTACGGCCCCGTCACGGGGAACGTCGCCTTCACCGCCGAACGCCTCCCCTGGGCCCAGGCCTATTTTGGCGGCGCCGACTACGACCCAGAGGCCGACCCCGACGGCGACGGCTACGCCAACGCCGAGGAGGCCCTCGACCTCACCGACCCCAACGACCCCGCCTCGCGCCCCACGCCCCCCACGCTCACCCTCCTCTCCGACCCGCCTGTGCAGAACCCCTGCGCGTCCTGGGCAGGTCGCGTCGCCCGCTTCGGCGGCGCCGACGCCGAGAGCGCCCTGACCCTGCTGGCGCAGACCCGCCTCCCCGGCGGCGACTGGGGCGCTCTCACCCGTGGCGTCACGCCGCCGCGCATCGCCCCGCTCGGGCCGCAGACCGAATGCCGCGTGGGCGTCGCCGATGCGCTCGGCGTCGCCTTCCTCGACGGCCAGCCCGGCGGCCGCGCCGACCACCTCGTCTGGAGCGACGTCTTCACGCTCGAATGCGTCGACCCCCGCCCAAGGCTCGCCGCCACCCTCGCCGAGGACGGCACCCTCACCCTGCGCAACCTCGGCACGAATCCGCTGGAGGCCGAGGTCATCCCCGCCCGCTTCCGGGCCGAGGCCGAGCAACGCTGGGCGATCGACCCGCCGCAGACCGTCACGGACGGCGCCCCCTTCACCTGGCCCTTGCCCTGGATGCACGGCCTCACCAAAGGCACGAAGGTCACCTTCACCTATGACTACACGGGAGACGACGACTTCTTCACGCCGGGCGTCCTCCTGATGAACGGAACGCTCCCTTCGGTCGCTGCCAACGCTTTTCTCCGTTCGGAAGCCGGCGACGTGAAAACGGCGGACTTCACCCTGACCATGGACTATCCCGACGCGACGGACCTTTGTTTTCAGCCGACGACAAACTTCGACGACGAAATCGAGCCCTACGCCATCCTCTCCGTCACCCTCTCCGGCCGGAACGTCTGGACCCCCGCCACGGCCGACGAGGCCGCCCCCGCCGCCTTCCCGCTCACTGTGCCGGGCGGCGGCGCCTGGGCCGGACGCTTCACCTTCGACCCCGCCTTCCCGCTCGCCGAGCGCGCAGTCTTCATCCGCTCCAACGACCCCGTCGAGCCCCGCTGCTTCCTCCCCTGGCCCCGCCACGGCTACCGCCTCCGCCTCCGCTGACCTCCCCGCCAACCCCTTAGGGTTCCCCCCCGAAACCCTAAGGGTTCCGACCCCAAACCCTAAGGGTTTCGCCCCAAACCCTTAAGGGTCTCAGAAATCCATCGTCACTTATTCCGAATCCGCCCTTCCCGCGCACAGGCGTCACGGGGAGGGGCGGCGAGAGGATTTTCGTGGGGTGCTAAAAAATCTGTCACGTCCGTCGGCTTGCGTCGTATATCGTAAGTACAAGGTGCAGTATGCACGCTTGGGGCCCACGACGGGCTTTGCACGACAACGAAACGAGGTTTCAGATGACGGATTTCTCTTTGGACAAGCTGGTCGCGGCCCAGACCGAGGCCGAGGGTCTTGGCGTCGTTTTCCCGGAGGCGCTGAAGGGCGCCCTTCGCGAGGCGGCCGACCCGCACTACAAAATCGGCGTGATGGGGCGCTTCCAGGCCGGCAAGACGACGCTGGTCAACCGCGTCTTCCTGCGCCAGCCGCTCTTGAAGGAGGGCGAGGGCCTCTGCACGACGGCCGTCTGCACCGAGGTGACCTACGGCCCCGAGGCGAAGCTGACCCTGGTGAAGGACGGCGTGACGCAGACCTTCAGCCCGCCCACGGCCGAGGCCATCGTCGCGGCGACGACCGCCGGCACGGAGGAGGCACGCCTGGCCCTCGCCGAATCCATCACGCAACTGCGCATCGAGACCCCCAACGAGAACCTGCGCCGCTACACCATCCTGGACACCCCCGGCCTGGACGACCCGAACCGCGCCCTCCTGGACGTCACCACCTACCGTGAGCTGCCGCAGTGCGACCTGGTGCTCCTGGTGGCGGACGCCCGCCAGCTCTCCCAGATCGATTTCGACTTCCTGCGCGGCACCGTCTTCTCGGCGGGGCTGACCCAGGCGATGGTCCTGCTCTCCTACAACAAGGAGGCCAACCGCATGGCCGCCGCGGCGCGCCAGAACGTGCTCGAGACCGTGCGCGCGGGGCTGGCGAGCCGCGGGCTTGAGCGGATCCCCGTCCAGATGGTCTGCTACGACGGCGAGGCCCCCGACATCCTGGACACCCCCGAGAAGGTGGAGGCCGCGGTGCTGGACTACCTGTCGCGGACGGTCGCGGCCGCCCGGAGCGAGCGTCTGCGCGCGCAGACGGCGCAGGCCATCGTCGAGCGCGCCAAGTCGCGCCGCCTCCTCGGCGAGCTGGCCAAGAAGCAACGTGCCGAGATCGAGGCGCTGAACGACCGGCGCAAGCGGGAGGAGATCGAGCAGGAGAAGCGTCTGAGCCTGATCCAGGGCCGCCTCTCCCGCGACCTGCGCGAGACCGCCGGGGCGCTGGGCGGTGCGGTCGACCAAGCGTGCGCGGCGGTGCGCCAGGAGCTCGCCGCGGGCGCCGCCGACCTGACGGAGGCCGCGCTCTCCACCCGCCTGGACGCCCTGTGCGGCGATGTGCTGGGCCAGGCCCAGACGGCCTGCCGGGAGGTCGCCCAGCGCCACCTCGCCGAGGTCACCGAGCTGATCGAGGGCATGGATGACTTCCTGGGCGAGTCCGCCGAGACGGCCAAGGGCGCCGTCGACACGGCCCCGCGCACCTCTTCCGTTCCCCACAACATCTTCGACAGCGACATCTGGCAGGCCCTCAAGGAAAAGCTGGGGGGCGACCCGATCGACAAGGCCCTTGAGTGGGGCTCGGAAGCCCTGGCCACTCGCCTCGAGGGCTCGAAGAACCCGTGGGTCAGGCTGGCGGGCATCGCGGTGCGCTACCTGCCGACGCTGCTCAAGCCCCTGCGCGGCAAGCTCGCCGCCCAAGCGCTCGACGAGCAGCTCGCCGTCTTCGGCGACCAGCTCCGCGGGCAGATCGAGGCCTTCGTCGACCGCTTCCACGACTGGCTCGACGCGGCCATCGACGCGCAGGTGGAGCAGGCGCGCGAGCAGCTGAAGCGCACCTTCGAGGAGGCGCTGGACGACCGCCCCGACGACCCGGCGGCCCTCGCGGCCGAGGCCGAGACCCTGGAGGCCCTGGCCGGCAGGATCCTCGCCTAAGCCCGTTTTCGACACGACACACGGAGACACACCATGCAATTCGAGACCTATCAGCAACAGCGCGACGGCCTGATTCAGTTGGCCGGCGACCTCTCGGCGGCCCTCAAGGGCGTGCCGGAGGCCAAGGACGCGACGGTGAAGACCCTTGCCGCCGAGATGGACGAGGCCAAGGGCAAGGAGACCGCCGCCGTCAAGGCCATCCCGGTGGCGGACGAGCTGGACGCCGTCAAGGCCAAGCTGGAGGAGGGGCAGTTCCGCATCGCTCTCTTCGCGGGCTTCCAGTGCGGCAAGTCCACGACCTTCGACGCGCTCCTCGGCGGCCAGGAGATCTCCCCGCGCGGCCAGCTGGTGGCGACCAGCTCGGCCATCCTCTACGGCCAACACACCGACGACCCCGCGCTCCAAGGCAAGGCGGAGGTCGAGTGGAAGGACAAGCGGGCGCTCCTCACAATCCTCCCGCCCACCATCCTGGAGCGCTTGGCCGAGGTCCCCGCCCTCAAGGGGCGCATGGAGGGCATCCACACCATCGAGCAGCTCTCGGAGGCCTTCGACCTCGACAAGCCGCAGGACCTGCGGCATCTCCGGGACGCCTGCGCCAAGGAGTGGCGCCACTACCTTGGCAACCGCGGCGCCTACCCGGATGACCTGCGCGCCATGCTGCGCGTGGCCGTCCTGATGCTCGCGAAGTATGACCGACCCGCCATCAAGGCCCTGCGCAAGGAGCCCAACAAGCGCTTCCCCGTGGAGGGAATCGACCGCTTCGTCCGCTTCCCGAAGAGCTGGGAGGGGCGCTCCACGCAGGAGAAGCAGGACTTCTCGGACGAGGAGGCCCTCTTCGTCTTCGTCAAGCGCGTGCGCTGCTACGTGAACGCCCCCGCGCTCAAGAAGATCGACTGCACCCTGGTGGACTGCCCCGGCCTCGGCGCCTCCGAGTACGACAAGCAGGTGGCGACCGAGGAGATCCAGGACTGCGACGTGGTCTGGTTCCTCCTCGGCGACGGCCGGCGGGACATCGGCGCGGACGAGTTGCGCAACATCCGCACCAGCGTCAAGCTCAAGCCGGACGGCCTCATCTTCACCATGAACGTCACGGAGTCCAAGAACAACCTGGCCAACAACGTCGCCCCGAGCACCTGCGCCAAGATCAACGGCGCCGTCGACGCCAAGGGCGCCAAGCTCAGGCTGGGGCCGGACGACATCACGTTCTACCACGCGCGCCTGGCGCTCTCCGCCGAGCAGGCCTGCCGTCTGCGCGAGGGCACCCTCACCAAGGCCAGCCAAAAGGCCATCATCGAGAACGCCCAGGCGATTTACGACGGCGTCACGAAGGTGGAGGACGCGCTGGATGGCCTCGCGATGGAAGACCTGAAGAAGACCGGCGTTTTCGTCAAGGACCCGCGCCTGCAGAACTTCTCCTTCTTCGACGGGGAGGGGCTGAACGAGGGCAACGTCACGTGGGCGCGCGAGCAGAGCGGCATCGACGCGCTGGTCGACCGCATCCACGCCATCGTCATGCGCGACAAGGCCAAGATCATCCTCAAGACCAACGGCTTCGACCGCGTCCAAGGCGCCTTTAAGGCCTTCGAGGCGAAGGTCACGGGCCTGTTGGACGACCTCGCCAAGAGCAAACAAGAGGCCGAGGCGAAGTATGAAGCGCAGGAGAAGCGCATCAGCGCCCTCGGCAACGCGATGCAAGAAGCGCTCAACTCCGATGAGCTAGACATCGGCGATCTGGCCGAGAGGCTCCGGCGGGAGTTCGTCTCCGAGGTGCTCAACCCCAGCCGCGACGAAACCCTCGCCGCCATCGAGAGACGGGCTGACACGTTGATGGGCCTCTCCGACAACGAGCTCCAGAACGCCATAGGAGGTCTGCTCAACGACAGCATCCGGAACAACCTTGCTGCTTGGCGCCAGTCGCTCAAGAACGGAGACTCCCCGGCCATCCAACGCTTCATTGACAAGATTAAGAAGATTGTGGACCGCCTCAACCGCGAATTTAAAGCCAAGGCTGAGGCCAAGGGCATGAGTGGCGCCGCCAACGCTGGGGATGCCAGTATCTCTATTGGTGAGATCGACCTGGGTATCGACTGGTTCGAGTGGATCTCGGTGGCAAGCAACGCGCTCTTCTTCATCCCCATCGGGGGCTGGATTCTGCGTGGGTTGATCGCCGCCGGCATCGCCATCACCTCGTGGTTCGTCGGCAAGTCGTGGAAGCGCAACAAGTTCATTGAGTCCGCGACCGAGAAAATCACGGAAGGGTGCAGGGACTTCGAGAGGAGCGCCCTCCCCGCGAAGATGGAGGAAATGGCCGAGGGCATGCGCAAGTCCTGCGTCGCCAACCTCCAGTCCGCCATCAGGCTCCGCCTCGAAGAGGAGCAGAAGGCGTTGAAGCAACTGCGCCAGAAGCTCGATTCCGGCGACAAGGACAAGGATATCGCCCGCCTGAACAAGGTGAAGACCGACATCGTCGCCCCCTTCGCCAAGCGCTTGGCCGATTTCGCCAAGCAGTTGGACGCGGCGTTCTGACCGCCTGGCCCGCCCGGCATTCCCGGGCGGGCCCCCTCTTTCTTCAAGGGGTTCGCCATGCCGAATCAACCTGCCCCGAAGCCGGGGCGCATCGTCTTCCTCGCCGACTTCCAGTGCGGCAAGTCCACCCTCTTCAACCTGCTCTGCGGCGGGCTGGAGGTCAGCCCCCGCGGCAACGGCGTCAGGACCAGCTCCACGATCGTGGAGGCCTCCTACGCGCCGCCCGAGGAGGCCGGCGCCGAAATCGTCTGGAAGCCCGAGGTGGACCTGGCGCAGGTCATCAATCGCGCCTTCCCGGACGACGCCCCGAAGAGCCTCGCGGGCTGGCGTCTCCTCTACGCCCGGAGTCGGAATCGCTTTTGGCGCGCGCTCGCCGACGCGGGGGACGCGGTCGAGCTGCGGCGCGTGGCCATCGCCCTGCTGGAGACGGCGGGGGCGCCGGAGCTCGATGCCATCCGCGGGAAGACGTCCGTGCAGGACTTCAAGGCGTTGCGGCCCTATGTGCGCTATCCCGGCGACTGGACGGCGCGCTGGGCGACCGCGACGCCGGGGAACTTCCCCTTCCGCCCGCAGGAGTGCGTCTTCCTCTTCGTCGGGCGGGTCTGTTGCAAGGTGCCCTCCGACTACCTGCGGGAGAGCGGCGCCACCATCGTGGACTGCCCCGGCCTGGATTCCAACGCCTACGAGACCGCCATCGCGGAGGCGGCCCTGGACGAGGCCGACCTCATCTGTTGCCTGCTGGATGGCGCCAAGGCCATCGGCGACCTGGGCGTCGGCAGGATCAAGGCGCTCTGCGAGACCCTCGGCAAGACGCGGCAGGACTTCTTTTTCGCCCTCAACCTGCGCACGAGCCTCCGCCAGACGCAGGAGTCCATCATCCCGGGATGCGTGGCGAAGTTCAACAACGCCGGCGTCTTCGCCAAGCCCTTGCACGCGGCGGACATCCATCCCTTCCATGCGCGCCTGGCCCTGCAAAGCCGTTGCCTGGACAACGCCCCGGACGATGATCGGCTCCTCGAGGAAATCGACGGCGACCTCGGCCAAGTGCTCGCCTTCAGGGAAGAACGCGTGTATGAGGGGGCCTTCTGTCTGCGGAAGAGCGGTTTCCCGGAGGTGTGGCAGGCCCTCCTCAAGGCCCATCGGGAACATCCGGACGCCCCCACGACGGGGCCGGCCGCCAAGGAAATCGCCCTCATCGAGCGCTGGAGGCAGACGCTGACCCAGAACGAACTTCGGAGTCTTTTGCTCGACTGGCAGTTCAAGACGCCGGCGGCCAAACGCCGCAAATGGGCAATTTTCGATGGCGTGGTGCCCCCGCCGTTCGCCGGCCTGGGCCCCGACGATCCGCCGAAGGAGGCCGCCGACGAGCTTGCGCAACTGGAGAGCCTGACCCGGCGCTGGAGCGGGGCGACCCTTGTCAAGCAACTCCTCCGCAAACCGCTCAAGACCCAGGTGGCCCGGCGGCGCAGGGAAAAGCTCCTCCTCATTGCGGCAGAGGGGCCAGGGTGCAAGCTCGTCCGGTTCCGGTTCTTTGACAAGCCCGGCCGCACGGTCTCGCTCGTCGGCGCCTTCAACGACTGGGACGTCGCGGCCACCCCCATGCACGACGGGGACGGCGTCGGCGACTACACCTGCGCCATCCCGCTCCCGAAAGGCCGCCACGAATACCACTTCGTCGTCGACGGCGAACACTTTTACCGCTCCGACCTGCCCATCGTCCGGGATAGTCGGCGCCAAGGCGCCAACAACGTCTGCTTCGTCAACTGACCCGTCACGCAGGCCTGCCTCTCGTCGCACTCGGGTGGCGCCCTTTCGCCCCATCTTGCCGCTTCCCGTCCCCGCGCCGTGAGGGCGGGTTGCAGGATGGGGGGAATTGTGAGATACTATAGGAAGAATTGTTTTACGTAAGGAGTTCGGAACGTGTTTACGCACATCGCAGGAACGGGCTCGGCCGTGCCCGAACGCATTCTGACGAATGACGACATGGCCAAGCAGGTCGACACGAGTGACGAGTGGATCGTCTCGCACACGGGCATCCGCCAGCGCCACGTGGTGGCGCCGGAGGAGAATGCCGCGACCCTTGGTTGCCTGGCCGCCCGCCGCGCGCTTGAGGATGCGGGCGTCGCCCCCGAGGAGCTGGGCACCGTCATCGTCACCACCACGACGCCGGACTATGCGATCTACCCTTCGGTGGCCTGCGAAATCCAGGGCATGCTGGGCGCGAAGCACGCGGCGGCCTTTGACATCAGCGCGGCGTGCCCGGGTTTCGTCTACGGCCTGGTCATCGCGCGGGGCATGATGCAGGTGGACCCGCGCCCGATCTTGGTGGTCTCCACCGAGATCATGAGCCGCACGATCAACTGGTCTGACCGCAACACGTGCTGCCTCTTCGGCGACGGCGCGGGCGCGGTGGTGCTGAAGAACAGCGAGGAGCCCGGCGGCCTGGGCTTCCACCTGCTGGGCGCCGACGGCACGGGCGCGCTGGCGATCCACCGCGAGGGCGGCGTCCGCACCGAGGAGACGGCCCGCAACGCGCCGGGCGACCTGAAGATGGATGGCCGCGCGGTCTTCAACTTCGCCGTGCGCTCCTTCTGCGACATCATCGCGCAGACGCTGGAGCACTACGGCTGGACCGAGAAGGACCTTGCGTGGGTCGTGCCCCATCAGGCCAACACCCGCATCATCGACGCGGCGGTCAAGCGCATCGCCGTGCCGAAGGAAAAGTTTTACGTCAACATCGACCGCTTCGCGAACACCTCCAGCGCCTCCATCCCGATCGCGCTGGACGAGATGAAGCACGACGGCCTCATCAAGCGCGGCGACCGCCTGGTCTTCGCCGCCTTCGGCGCAGGCCTCGTCTACGGTGGCATCACCGTGGAATGGACCAAGTGACACTCTGAAAGGAACACGCCATGGACAAGAAGAAAGTCGTCGTCACCGGTTTGGGTTGCATCACGCCCCTGGGCAATGATGTGAAGACCTTTTGGGAAGGCATCCGCGCCGGCCGTTGCGGCATCAAGACCATCGAGCGCTTCGACACTTCCCGCCTGAACGTCAAGGTCGCCGGCGAGGTCCGCGACTTCGACGTCGGCCAGTACATCGACCCCAAGGAGGCCAAGCGCATCGCCCGCTTCGCGCAGTACGCCGTCGCCGCCGCCAAGCAGGCGTGGGTCGACGCCGGCTACGCCACCCTCCCCGAGGCCTCCGAGGCCTGCCCGCACCCCTGGCAGACCGTCGGGACCGAGTCGCCCAAGGGCGTGGACCCCGAGCGCGTGGGCTGCATCCTGGGCGTGGGCATCGGCGGCAAGGAAGTCGACGGCCCCAGCTACAAGACCCTCTTCGAGAAGGGCCCCCGCCGCCTCTCCCCCATGACCATCCCCATGCTCATCGCCAACGAGGGCCCCGGCAACGTCTCCATCGCCCTCAAGGCCAAGGGCCCCGTCCTCACCGTCTCCACCGCCTGCTCCGCCTCCACCGACGCCATCGGCGTGGCCCTCGACATGGTCCGCTCCGGCCGTGCCGACGTCATGATCACCGGCGGCGCCGAGAGCACCATCGAGGAATACTGCATCGGCGGCTTCCAGGCCATGCACGCCCTCTCCACCAACCCCGACCCCCTCCAGGCCTGCCGACCCTTCGACAAGGACCGCGACGGCTTCATCATGTCCGAAGGCGCCGCCATCCTCGTCATCGAGTCCGAAGAGCACGCCAAGGCCCGCGGCGCCAAGATCTACGGCGAGGTCGCCGGCTACGGCGCCGGCGGCGACGCCCACCACATCGTC
>DVOR01000032.1 GCA_018713405.1 Candidatus Spyradenecus faecavium
GCGAAGGCCAAGGCCGCGGCGGAGGCCGACGCCCGGGCGTGCCGCGACGCGTTGGGCGCGTGCGAGACGCTGTGGGCCGCGAAGCGCGTCGACGCGCTGGAGGCCGCGCTGGCCAAGCACGCGGCGGAGTGGCCGGACGAGCCCGGGTTCATGGTGCTGTTGGCGCGGCTGAGGCTGCTGCAGGGGCGCCCCGACGATGCGCTGGAGATCGTGGAGACCGTGCCGGCGGGGAGCGCGGCCGACTTCGAGGCGCAGCTGGTGGCGGCGGGCGCCTTCCTCGCCAAGAACCGGCCCGAGGAGTCCATGCAGGTGCTGGAGCGCGCCATCCAGGCCCGGCCGAAGGACCCGCGCCCCTATTTCAACATGGCCGTGGCCTTCCTGCGGCTGCCGACGGCCGACCCCGACCGCGAGATCGCCGCGCGGTTCTACGCCAAGAGCGTGTCGCTGGGCGGCAAGCGCTCGTACGACCTGGAACGCCGCCTGAACATGGAGTGAGGCATCATGGCAACCGACCCGATGCATGAGAAGACCCTCGCCAGCCGCCGCATCTTCGAGGGGCGGGCGCTGACCATCGACATCCTGGACATCGAGATGCCCGACGGGCGCAAGACCACGCGCGAGGTGCTCCGCCACCGCGGGGCGGTCTGCATCCTGGGGCAGCTGCCCGACGGGCGGTTCGTGCTGGTGCGGCAGTACCGCAAGGCCGTGGAGCAGACGCTGCTGGAGTGCGTGGCCGGGTGCATGGAGCCCGGGGAGAGCCCCGAGGAATCCGCGCGCCGCGAGACCCGCGAGGAGAGCGGCCACGAGGTGACCGCGCTGACCCCGCTGGGGAAGTCCCTGCCCGCGCCCGGCTACTGCGACGAGGTGCACTGGCACTTCTTCGCGCGGCTGAAGGGCGAGCCCGACGGGCAGCGGCTGGACACCGACGAGAACCTGAAGCCCGTCGCCCTGACGGCGGAGGCGATCGACGCGGCCATCGACGACGGCACGCTCATCGACGGCAAGAGCGTCATCCTCTGGCACCTCTACCGCCGCGCCCAGGCCGCCGGGAAGCTGCCATGAACCCGCAGCGGCAATACTGGGACGCCATCTCCGGGACCTACCGCGCCATCACGCGGATCGACGCGGGGGATTTCCACTACGGCCCGTTGCTGGCCGGGGAGCGCCGGCTGCGCCTGTTGCCGCCGCTGCGGCCGGGGCTGGAGGCGCTGGAGCTGGGGTGCGGCGAGGGGCAGAACTCCCTGTGGCTCGCCCGGCAGGGGCTGCGTTGCACGGCCATCGACATCTCCGAGGGGCAGCTGGCCTACGCCCGCGCCGACGCCGTGAAGGCCGGGCTGGAGGTGGACTTCCGTCGGTGCGCCATCGAGGACTTCGAGGCGCCCGAGGGCGCCTTCGACCTGGTGACCAGCTCGCACGCCTTCGAGTTTCTGGCCGACCCCTTCGCGCAGGTCGCCCGCGTGGCGCGGTGGCTGCGGCCCGGCGGTCGGTTCGTGCTCTCCACCGTCCACCCCGTCTACAACGGCGAGTGGGTGAGCGTGGAGGAGGACGACGGCAGCGAGACCTGGGGGCGTTTCCTGCCCAGCTACTTCCGGCCCGTCGACGACGTGCGCGAGCAGCCCGAGGGCGCGGGCGAGCCCATCGCCAGCCGGGCCTGGCCCGTCAGCGCGTGGTTCAACGCCTTCCGCGCCGCCGGGCTGACCGTCGAGCGGCTGGAGGAGCCGCCGGCCGACCCCGACCCGGCCTACGCCTCGGACGATTGGCTGGAGGCCTTCGACGAGTGCGCCGCCATCCCCACCACCCTCATCCTCGTGGGCCGCAAATGACCCCCGGCGTCGAGGCGTGGCTCCGCGGCGCCGACCCCGCGCTTCGGGTCGGGCTGCTCTCGCACCAGGCCGCGCTCCTGACCACCGGCGAGACCAGCGCCCAGGCCTTCCGCCGCCGTTTCGGCGCGAACCTGCGCGCGCTCTTCGCGCCTGAGCATGGCTACTTCGGGCGCGCCGCCGCCGGTGAGCGCACCCACACCGAGCCGCACCCGCTGTGGGGCATCCCCATCCATTCCCTCTACGGCGACCTGCGCAAGCCGACGCCTGACCTGCTGGCGGGGCTCGACCTCGTCGTCGTGGACCTCCAGGACATCGGCGTCCGGTGCTACACCTATCTCGCGACCTTGAAGCTGACCCTCGAGGCCTGCGCCGAGGCTGGGCTGCCCTGCGTGGTGTGCGACCGGCCCATCCCGTGCCACGGTCTGCCCGACGGGCCGCCGGCGGACCCGGGTTGTTTTTCTTTCGTCGCGCCGTGCGCGTTGCCGCTCGTCCATGGGCGCACGCACACGGAGGTCGCGGCCTGGCTCGGTCTGCCGCACGTGCCCGCGCCGCTCACGCCCGGTCCGGAGGCGGACTTCATCCCGCCCTCGCCCGCCATCCGCGACCGCGTGGCCGCGCGGCTCTATCCCGCGACCGTCTTCGCCGAGGCGCTCCCGCAGTTGGACGTGGACCGCGCGGGGCCGTGGGCGTGGCGGGTCCTCTGCGCGCCGTGGATCAAGGGGCCGGCCTTGGCGGAGGACCTGAACGCGCTCGGTCTGCCCGGCGTCGTCTTCCATGACTTCACGCGGCCGGGCGTCGGCGGCATCCGGCTCCATCTCGCGGACAACGCGGCGTTCCGGCCGTGGGAGACCGCTTTCGCGATTCTGCGGGCGTTGCGTCGGCGCTACGGCGACGGGCGGCTCTTCGATCACCCGCAGGCGCGTCCCGATTGGATGACCAAGCTTGCCGCCATCCCTCACTGGCGGGAGCTGATTTGAGGGGTGGGGGCGCCCCGTTTTCCGCGAAGACGCAAAGGGTGCGGG
>DVOR01000243.1 GCA_018713405.1 Candidatus Spyradenecus faecavium
GCGGCCTGGAGATGTGCCAGAACTCCGCGCGCCTCTCCTGGACGGCCGAGGAGGTCGACGCCCGCCTCAAGGGCATCATGAACGCCATCCACGACAACGCCTACGCCACCGCCGAGCGCTACGGCAAGAAGGGGGACTACCTCTTCGGCGCGAACGTGGCCGGCTTCGTCAAGGTCGCCGACGCGATGATCGCCCAGGGCCACTGCTAAACGGCACGGTGCCCCAACAAAAAGCCCCCGACCGATTGGCCGGGGGCTTTCTTGTGCCTGCGCGGTCACTCCTCGTCCTCGCCCACGCGAACGGAGAGGGCGCCCGTGACGTTGTCCAGCGGGACGAGGAACCACCGGGTGGCGGCGCCGCTTGGGGCGGAGAGCCCACGCTCGGCGATCGCTTCCTCGGTGAGCGGCTTGACGTCAAGCGGCGTGTCGTTGGCGACGAGGACGGGCTCAACCCAGAAATCGGGGGCATCCGTCGTTGCGCCGGAGGTCAGCGTGACCTCGACCAAGACGCTCTCGCCGCCATCGACAACGGTCAGCCGGGAAATGCCGAAGGCGTAATCCACACGCAGGTCAACGACGCTCGCGTCATCCTTCCGCTCCTCGACCTTCGCGACCCCGGAGAAACACCGCAACGCCTCAGCGGCCTCCTCCACGGTGTGCGGCCCAGTGACCACCCCCGCTGTCTTCCCATCCGGGATAAGGCCGGCCATCTCCGCGCTCATGTCCGCCGGCAACCCCCAGAAGTCGCTCGGCTCATAGGCCGGGTCCTTCCTCGTCAAGACATTCGTCTCCTCGCCATACACGACCTCGTAGTCCGCCACCGGCATCCCATCCGCCCGCAGAAAGGTAAACGCCATCTTCTCTGGGAAGGCAGGCACCTCCACCTGCTCCGCATACGGCCCCGACTCAATGAGCGTGAGACTGGAGGCCTTGACCTTCTCTTCATCAGCAGGCCAGAGCAATCTTGCCTCCACGTACTGGTCAAGCGGCAACGTCACGGAAACGGCGCGCTCGAAAGAAAGCGTACCCTGAGAGGTAAACGCGGGATCAAGGTATTCATCCGGGATTGGCTCACCTTCTCGACGTGTGTCCGCGAATGCCAAGGTCGAAGTTCGGTCGGCAAAGACAACAAGCGGACGACGCACAGCATGGTCTGCCTCGTAGCACAAACGTAAGGTTCGCCCAGCCGGGATGGTGATGCCCGTCGTCCGGAAGTAATGCCCCTCCCGATACGCCAACGGGGACGCTATCTCCAGGTCACACTCCATGGAAAACGAAGCCGGATTCCAGAAGAAAGATGAGTCCTCTTCTCCGTCATCCGGCCAATCCCCGGAGATGCGTATTACACCAGCATCCATCCCTTCCACATTTCGAAACACGACTGGAGAATATTGAAGGGTCTTAACTACGACATAAGCCGGATTGGACACGGGTGCACGCGTCTCAATGCACAATGTGGCGTGTTTGTAGCCCCCTCTATTTAGGATTAACGTTGCCCCCTCCGCCATTTGAAAACAGAAGAGCGAGCCGTCGACATCATGCTCTACAGGAGTGGCAATAAACTGGGAAAAGTTCTTTGATTGATTCCTTCGAACGGGATTCGTCAGGACAACCGCACTTGGTTCCTCTGCGACAAGTGGCAAGGAGAGCAGTACACCTAGAACAGACGTAAATACACGAATTCTGGACATGGGAGGTTCTCCTGGGGAGGAGGGGGGGAGGGGAGGGAAAAGGCCCCCGCGGTGGCGGGGGCCTTTGTCAAGGTCAGAAGTCGAGGTTTTTGACGTTGAGGGCGTTGTCCTCGATGAACTTGCGTCTGGGCTCGACGTCCTCGCCCATAAGGAGGCGGAAGGTCTCGTCGGCGGCGACGGCGTCCTCGATCTTGACCTGGAGCATCCGGCGCGTGGCGGGGTTCATGGTGGTCTCGAAGAGCTGGTCGGCGTCCATCTCGCCGAGGCCTTTGTAGCGCTGGATCTCGACGCCGCGGCGGCTACGGGTGCGGACCTCGTCGATGAGCTGCTCGAGGCTGAGGATGGTGACGGGCGGGCGGTTGCCGTCGCGGAGCTCGCCGAGGGGCGTGCCGTCGCCGGCGTAGGAGGCGGGGCCGAAGCCGAGGCCGAGGTCGACGAGCTCGCGGAATTGGTCGCGCAGACGCTGGGAGCGGAAGACCTCCATCCACTGGAAGGCGTGGAGGCGCTTGGGGGTGTACTCGGAGACGCGGTAGAGCGAGAGGTCGACGGACTCGCCGAGGGCCTGCTCGGCCTCGGCACGGGCGGCCTCGAGCTGGGCGTCGTCGCGGGGAAAGAGGAAGCGGGCGTCGTCGCCGGAGCCGATGACGGCCATGTAGCGGGCGAAGGAGCCGTCGGCGGGGTCGTAGGTCTTGAGGTAGGCGGCGGTGTCGACGCCGCGGGTGCGGATGGCGCGGAGGGTGGCCTCGATCTCGAGGGCGACGTCCAGGAAGCGCATGAACTGCTCGACGTAGATGACGGTGCCGTCGGGCTTGGCGAAGGAGAGGCTGTCGCAAGTGAGGAGGAGGCGACGCTCGAGGGCCTCGTCGTTGGCGACGTACTCCACCTTCTTGCCGCGCTTGATCTGGTAGAGCGGGGGCTGGGCGAGGTAGACGAAGCCGTGCTCGATGAGCTTGGGCATCTGCCGGAAGAAGAAGGTGAGGAGGAGGGTGCGGATGTGGGCGCCGTCGACGTCCGCATCGGTCATGATGATGATCTTGTGGTAGCGCACCTTGGAGAGGTCGAACTCGTCCGAGCCGAAGCCGCCGCCGATGGCGGTGATGAGGGAACGGATCTCGTTGTTGTCGAGCATCTTGTCGATGCGGGCCTTCTCGACGTTGAGGACCTTGCCGCGGAGGGGGAGGATGGCCTGGACGCGGCGGTTGCGGCCGTCCTTGGCCGTGCCGCCTGCGGAGTCGCCCTCCACGAGGAAGAGCTCGCTCTCGGCGGGGTCGCGGCTGGAGCAGGCGGCCAGCTTGCCGGGCATGCCGAAGCCCTCGAGCGCGCCCTTCTTGCGGGTGGTCTCGCGGGCCTTGCGGGCGGCCTCGCGGGCCTGGCTGGCGAGGACGGCCTTCTCGATGATGGCGCGGGCGACGGAGGGGTTCTCGGCGAAGAAGTCCGCGAGCTTGGCCGCGACGATGCTCTGCACCAGGCCGGCGACGTCGGAGCCGAGCTTGGTCTTGGTCTGTCCCTCGAACTGCGGCTGCGGGATCTTGACCGAGATGACGGCGGTGAGGCCCTCGCGGATGTCGTCGCCGGTGAGGACGGTGTCGGCCTTCTTGCCGAGCTTGTTGTCGGCGACGTACTTGTTGACGGTGGAGGTGAGGGCCGAGCGGAAGCCGGCCAGGTGGGTGCCGCCCTCGATGGTGTTGATGTTGTTGCAGTAGGTGCACTCGATGGTGGAGTAGACGTCGGTGTACTGCAGGGCCACCTCGACGGCGATGGGGCCGTACTTGTTCTCGCCCTGGCCGGTGATGTAGATGACGTCGTGGAGCGGGGTCTTGCTCTTGTTGATGTAGGCGACGAACTCGCGGATGCCGCCCTCGTAGTGGAAGGACTCCTGGTGGCGCTGCTCGCTCTGGTTGTCGGTGAGGGTGATGCGCACGCCGCCGTTGAGGAAGGCCAGCTCACGCAGGCGATGCGCCAGCGTCTCCCACTTGAAGCCGTCGCGGTACTGGAAGATCTGCGGGTCGGGCATGAAGGTGACGGAGGTGCCCGTGCTCTCGGTGTCGCCCACCTGGGTCACGGGGCCGCAGGGACGGCCGCGCTCGTAGCGCTGACGGTAGACGTGGCCGTCGCGCTTCACCTGCACCTCCATCCACTCCGAGAGCGCGTTCACGCAGCTCACGCCCACGCCGTGCAGGCCGCCGGAGACCTTGTAGCCGCTGCCGCCGAACTTGCCGCCGGCGTGGAGCACCGTCATCACCACCTCGAGGGTGGACTTGCGCATCTTGGGGTGCTCGGCCACGGGGATGCCGCGCCCGTTGTCCTCCA
Organism: Candidatus Spyradenecus faecavium; assembly: GCA_018713405.1. Taxonomy (GTDB): domain Bacteria; phylum Verrucomicrobiota; class Kiritimatiellia; order RFP12; family DVOR01; genus Spyradenecus; species Spyradenecus faecavium. Next base: position 4,001 of record DVOR01000243.1, read on the forward strand.
CGGTCAGGGAGCCATCCGCGTTGATGGTCACCTCGATGTGCGTGCAGAAGCCGGCCAACGCCTCGTCGATGGAGTTGTCCACCACCTCGTAGACCAAATGGTGGTAGCCGCGCTCGGCCGTGTCGCCGATGTACATCGCCGGGCGCACACGCACCGCCTCAAGCCCCTCCAACACCTCGATGGAGTCGGCGTCGTAATGCTGCCCCTGGGCGCCCTGCGCCTCGATCTCTTCTTCTGCCATGGGTGACCTTTCGTGGGCCTCACGGCCCTTTGGAAATAACTGGCCTAGTATACCAAAATCCTCGTCCCCCCGCAGACAATCCGACAGGGAATCCCCTGCGCCCGGGAAAGGTTGGGCGGCACCGCGCATCACGGGGAGGGACAGAGGCCCTCAACGGCCCACGCTGACGCACGGGAGCCGCAAATCGCGCAGAGGGGTCGGAGGCGAAACCCTAAGGGGTTTGACCCAAAACCCTAAGGGTTTCGAGGCAAACCCTTAAGGGTTTCGGAAATGCATAAGGACTTATTGCGAATGTGCCGTGTGACGGCCCATTCGGGAAGTTGGGAAGTTTGGAGGCTTGGATGCTTGGCCCCACCGCCGCCCGTCCCATCTCCGGGACGCCGCAGGCGTCCGTCTCGCCCCGCAGGGGCGGGTTTTGGTATACTGGTGCCGTTATGGCGGAGATTCCAGAGATCGAAGGTTTCGTGTTTCGGCAGCGGCTCGCGGGGTCGAGCCGTTGCGAGCTGTGGCGCGCGGAGCAGACGGCGCTGGAGCGCGACGTCCTGGTGACGGTCTTCGGGCCGGGCGCGGCGTTGGGCGCCATCCAGGCGTTGGCGCAGACGAAGTCGCCGCTCATCCCGGAGATCATCGACATCCAGCGCACCGCCGAGCGGACGTGCGTGATCACGGAGGACCCGCACGCGCGGGGCATCGTGGGGCTGTTGGCGGGGCGGCGCCTGGACGCGGGGCAGATTTCCAACCTGGGCATGCGCCTGGCGGAGGGCTTCGCGGAGCTCGAGGCCTCCGGAGTGGTCTATGGCGGGCTCTGTCCGAC
>DVOR01000244.1 GCA_018713405.1 Candidatus Spyradenecus faecavium
CAGTAGCGCTGGCGGGCGACGTTCCAGTCGCGGATGCGGAAGTTGGTGGTGAATTCGGCGAAGCCGTGGTCGGCGCCGAATTGGGTGATGGCTTTGATGGCGTCGCGGTTGGGGAGGCCGTCGAAGTCGCCGCTGTCGACGAGGATGCCGTCGTCGACGTAGGCGGCGGTCATGTCTTCGAGGCGGAGGGTGCGCTCGGGGTTTTGGATGACGATCTTTTTGGGGATGCCGTATTTGGTGGCGAAGTCCCAGTCGCGCTGGTCGTGGGTGGGGACGGCCATGACGATGCCGGTGCCGGAGTCGGAGACGACGTAGTTGGTGACCCAGAGCTGGATGTCGGCGTCGCCGTTGTAGGGGTTGGTGACGTGGAAGCCGGTGAAGACGCCTTCCTTGGCGAGGGCGTCGGAGAAGCGTTCGGCGGCGGGGATGTTGGCGAGCTTTTCGGCGAAGGCCTTGACCTCGGCCTCGCGGGGGGAGCCGGGGAGGAGCTTTTTGAGGAGGGGGTGGTCGGGCGCGATGGCCATGAAGGTGACGCCGAAGATGGTGTCGGGGCGGGTGGTGTAGACGGGGCAGTCGTCGCCGGTCTCGGTGACCTTGAAGGTGACCTTGGCGCCCTGGGATTTGCCGATCCAGTTGGCCTGCATCTGGCGGACCTTTTCGGGCCAGCCTTCGAGGAGGTCGAGGTCCTTGAGGAGGCGGTCGGCGTACTGGGTGATGCGGAAGAACCACTGCTTGAGGTTCTTCTTCTCGACGGGGCGGCCGCAACGCACGCAGTGGCCGTCGGCGGTGACCTCTTCGTTGGCGAGGTTCGTGCAGAGGGGGCACCAGTTGACGGGGGCCTCTTTCTGGTAGGCCACGCCGAGCTTGTAGGCCTGGAGGAAGACCCACTGCGTCCACTTATAGTAGTCGGGGTGGCAGGTGGCGATCTCGCGGTCCCAGTCGTAGCCGACGCCCCAGCTGCGGACCTGGCGCTTCATCTCGCGGATGTTCTCGATGGTCCACTTGTGGGGGTGGACGTGGAACTTTTTGGCGGCGTTCTCGGCGGGCAGGCCGAAGCTGTCCCAGCCCATGGGGGAGAGCACGTTGTAGCCCAGCATCTTCTTGTAGCGGGTGATGACGTCGCCCATGATGTAGTTGCGGCCGTGGCCCACGTGCATGTGGCCGCTGGGATAGGGGAACATCGTCAGGCAGTAAAACTTCGGCTTGCTCTCGTCGCGCACGTCGCACTTGAACGTGCCGTGCTCGTCCCAATACTTCTGCCACTTGGGCTCAATCGCGTGAAACGGATACTTCTCTTCCATGGACGTGGCTCCCTTCGGGGGTTCAATCGCCCACCAGTATACCACAACGCTGTGCTATAATGCACCCTATGAGACTCTCCGTATTGGCATCCGGCAGCAAGGGCAACGCCACCTACGTCGAGGGCGGCGGCGTCCGCCTCCTCATCGACGCGGGCATCTCCTGCCGCGACCTCGAAAAGCGCCTCGCCGCCGTCGGCGCCGACCCCGACGGCCTCGACGCCATCCTCATCACCCACGAGCACGTCGACCACGTGCGCGGGCTCGCCCGCTTCGCCGAGCGCCACGGCACGCCCGTCTTCGCCAACGAGGGCACCGCCGCCGTCGTCGAGCGCCAATGCCGGCTGGACGGCCGCGAGCCCCCGCCCTTCACCCTCTTCGAGTCGCGCGTGCCCTTCGCCCTCGGCGGTCTCACCGTCACCCCCGTCCGCACCAGCCACGACACCGCCGAGCCCGTCGCCTACACCCTCGACGACGGCGCCGCCCGCCTGGGCTACTTCACCGACCTCGGCTTCGTCTCCGACGAGGTCGCCGCCGCCCTCGCCGCCTGCGACGCCCTCGTCCTCGAGTCCAACCACGACCGCACGATGCTCCGCTGCTCCGGCCGCCCCTTCGCCCTCATCTCCCGCATCGCCGGCGACTCCGGCCACCTCTCCAACGACCAAGCCTGCGAAGCCGTCGCCCGCTGCGCCTCCCCCTCATTGCGCGCGCTCATCCTCGCCCACCTCTCCGAGGAATGCAACCAGCCCGACGTCGCCCGCGCCTGCATGGCCCGCGCCCTCAAGGCCCGCGGCCTCGCCCCCCTCCTCGCCGTCGCCGAACAATCTGTTCCACTTCCATTTCTGGAAGTGTAGGAGAACGGAGAACGGAAAACGGAGAACAGACGCCCCTGCGGGGCGACAATGTGACCGAAAGGAACGAACGATGTCAAGCTTCAGAGATTTGGACGTATGGCAACTCGGCATGGACCTGGTTGTCGAAGTCTATAAGCTCTGTAAGATTCTGCCGCCCGAAGAACGCTTTGCGCTCACGGATCAGCTTCGCCGCGCCGTCATCTCCGTTCCTTCCAATGTCGCCGAGGGTTTCTCCAGAAACTCCCCAAAGGAATTCCGTCACTTCCTCCAGATTGCCTCCGGGTCTCGCGCAGAGGTGCAAACCCAGCTCTTAATTGCCGAACGTGTCGGGTTGTTGACGCGGGAACAGACCAAACCCGCGCTTCTCCTCACGGAGCGTCTCGGCAAGGCCCTGCACGCACTGGCGGAATACCAGCACAACCAGATTTCCCCAAAACGTTCTGACTGACACACCAAAGGCTCCACGAGGTTCCCGTCATGAATGCTTCCACCAATTACCACGAACAGCCGGCTCAACCGTCGCCCGATAAGGGCGAATCCGTTCTCTGTTCTCCGTTCTCCGTTCTCCAGCGGACCTCCGTGAGGAGGGACGCGTCCGAACTCGCAAACTGCATCGACGTCGCCATGAGGAGGCGGCCCGCCGACCTCGTCATCAAGGGCGCACGCTTCTTCAACCTCGCCACCGGCGAGCTCGAGCGGGCCGACCTGGCCCTCTGCGGCGAGCGCATCGCCGCCGTGGGCGAAGGCTACGAAGGCCTCGAGACCCTCGACGCCACCGGCCTCACCGCCGTCCCGGGCTTCGTCGACGCCCACTGCCACATCGAGTCCTCCCTCCTCACGCCCTACGCCTGGGAGCGCCTCGTCCTCCCCCACGGCGTCACCGCCGCCGTCTGCGACCCGCACGAGCTGGCGAACGTCGGCGGCGCCGCGGCCATCGACTTCTTCCGCCGCTCCGCCGCCGGGATGCTCCTGCGTCTGCAGGTGCAGGTCCCCTCCTGCGTGCCCGCGCTCCCCACCGAATCCGCCGGCGCCGTCCTCGACGCCGCGGCCATCGCCCCCTACGCCGCCGACGCCGCCCTCGCCGAGTTCATGAACCTCCCCGGCCTCCTCGGCAAGGCCCCCGACGCGCTGGCCAAGCTCGCCGCCTTCTCCGGCCGCCCCATCGACGGCCACGCCCCCCTCGCCGAGGGCGACGCGCTCAACGCCATCTGCGCCGCCGGCCTCGCCAACGACCACGAGTCCTCCGCCGTCCCCGAGGCCCTCGCCAAGCTCCGCCGCGGCATGACCATCCTCATCCGCGCCGGCTCCGTCGCCCGCAACCTCGCCGACCTCGCCCCCCTCCTCACCCTCACCCTCTGCGACCGCCTCTGCCTCTGCACCGACGACCGCGACCCCCTCGACATCCGCGACGAGGGCCACCTCGACGCCGCCATCCGCCAGGCCATCGCCGCCGGCTGCGACCCCCTCGCCGTCTACCGCGCCGCCAGCCTCAGCCCCGCCCGCCACTTCGGCTGGCGCGACCGCGGCCTCCTCGCCCCCGGCTTCCTCGCCGACGTCGCCCTCCTCTCCGACCTCAACGCCTGCGCCGTCGAGCGCGTCGTCTGCCGCGGCAAGGTCGTCTCCGACGCCGCCTTCGACGCCCGCCCGCCCGAGCCCGACG
>DVOR01000033.1 GCA_018713405.1 Candidatus Spyradenecus faecavium
CTTCGGCGCCCTCGCCTGGCCCGCCCTCCGCCACACCTTCGCCGAGGCCCAAACCACGCGCCAGACCCAGCTCCGTCAGGCCGCGGACGCCGCCCAGGCCGGCGGGACGGGGGAGGACGCGGCCGACGCGCGGTGGGCCTTCGTCACGGGGTGGTCGTTGCCGCCCGAGGACCTGGCGGAGCTGATCGTCCCGGGCATCCACGGCCACACCTCCTATCCCTTCGACCCGGAACCCTACACCGGGCGGATGGGCACCGAGCGCTTCGCCCTGCGCCAGCACAGCGTCCATGTCGGGTGGGTGGCCCTGGCGCTGGCGGCCCTGGCGCTGTTGCGGCGGCGCGAGCCCGAGGCGCGCGACCTCTGGTTCTGGTGGGGGCTCGCGGTGGTCGCGCTCGTGCTGGCCCTGGGCCGCTACACGCCGGTCTATCGCGCCGTGGCCGCCCTGCCGCTCCTTGGGGAGATCCGCGCGCCGGCCAAGTGGTTCCACCTCACGGGCTTTGCCCTCGCCGTCCTGGCCGGCATCGGCGCGGAGAGCGTGGTGCGACGGTTCGGGGCCAAGGCCGCGCTCGCGCTGGGCGCGGCGGCGGCGCTCTGCGGCGCGCTCGTGGCGCGGCCCTACGTCTTCCCGCGCGACCTCTCGCACAACGCCCTCACCGCGGCCGTGCCGCCGGGCGCGACGCTCTGCCCCACCCTCCCCTGGGCGGACTTCATCGACGTCTGCCGCTGGCAGGGAATCCCTCTGTCCGACGGCCCCGCGCGGGCGGACGTCCTCGCCGCGGTCGCCCAGCCGTGGCCCAAGCCGCCCCTCGCGACGATGGCCTCCGCCGCCATCCCCGTCGCCACCTGCCGCCTGATGGGGGCCCCCACCCCCTTCGCGGACACGCGGCTCCGCGTCGCGGCCCTCCTCGTCGCGGTGCCGGGGCGCGCCCAGCCCTTCCAGGCCCGACTCCTCCTCACCGCCGGGGAGGCGGCGCGGCTCGCCCAGGCCGTCGACCCGGCGGACGGGACCTTCCACGCGCTCTGGGAAAGCGGCGGCGCCCCGGACGCGCAGACCGGCCTCGTCGACCTGCAGGCGCTCGTCTGGCGGCCCGGCGCGGAGGCCGCCACGCCCCTCCGGTGCCGCACCCTGCCCGACCAAGCCAGACTCCTCCCCCACCTCCGCGCCACCGGGCCAACCGTCCCCCTGGCGCTCCTGCCGAAGCCGTGAGGAAACAAAAAAGCCCCCGGGGAACCGGGGGCTTTTTCCGTGGCCTGGCGCGGCAAGGCGGGCGCAGGCGGCGCGCCCGGGCTTGGCGGGGCGGGCGGGAAGGCCCGCTCAGGCCTGCTTGTCGGTGGGCTTTTCCTCGTCGAGGAAGGCTTCCTTGATCTCCTTGGCCTTCTCGGCCGCGGCGGCGTTGCCTTCCTTGAGGCCCTTCTTGAACTCGCCGGAGGAGCGGCCGAGGGCGCGCGCGATCTCGGGGATCTTCTTGGCGCCGAAGACGAGGGCGATGATGAGGACGACGATGAGGATTTGCCAAAGGCCGGGACGCATGGGAGGGACTCCTTTCAACGATAGACGCGGACGGCGCGCGCGGCGGCGCGGTCGGCCTCGCGGCGCTTGATGGTTTCGCGGCGGTCGTACTGGTTCTTGCCCTGGCAGAGGGCGAGCTCGACCTTGACCTTGCCGCGGGGGCTGAGATAGAGGCGAAGAGGGATGAGGGAGAGGCCCTTCTGCTCCGTCTTTTGGCGGAGGCGGAGGATCTCGGCGCGGTGCATGAGCAGGCGGCGCTGGCGCAGCTCGCTGTGGTTGAAGCGGTTGCCGAAGGCGTAGGGCGGGATGCGCACCTGCATGAGCCAGAGCTGGTTGGCGTCGTCGATCTTACACCAGGCGCCGAGGAGGCCGCCCTCGCCGTTGCGAAGGACCTTCACCTCGGTGCCGAGCAACTCGATGCCGGCCTCGAACTTCTCCAGGATGGTGTAGTCGTGGGTCGCCTTGCGGTTGACCGCAAGGTTGGCCGATTGCGGCTTCTTGGCTTTCTTGCCGGCGGCCATGGCCTTAGACGTGGCGGCCCCAGCGGGCCTGCGCCTCCATGTGCGCCTCCACGGCCTGCATGTCCACCTCGGCGACGACGAGGCCCTCGGCGATCTCGCGCAGGGCGATGTCGCTCTTGTCCTCGAACTTGGAGAGGGGGCGCAGGAGGGGGCGGGCGCCGCGGTTCAGCTCGCGGGTGCGCTTGGAGACCAGGTTGACGAGCACGGGGATGCTGGGCACGCGGGTGCGGGCTTTTTCGAGCATTTCAAGGTTCATCGCGTTCCTCCGTTCGTTATTGGGCGGGCTGCTCTTGGGCGGGGGGCGTCTCGAGGCCGGTGATGGACGCGTTCGCGCCGCGGTTCAGCAGGGCCAGGCCCAGGGTGTTGAGGATGAGGAGCACGCCGAGGACGACCGTGGCGCGGGAGAGCACGTTGCCGGTGCGGCCGCCGAAGACCTCCTCGCCGAAGCCGCCGCCGAAGGCGGAGCCCATGCCGCCGGAGGGGTCTTTCGGGGGCTGCAACATCACAACCGCGACCATCAGGAGCGCGATCAACGCCTCCAAGACCAACAAAACGCCAAACAAAAAGTCCATAAAGCAGGCTTTCCTTTCAGTACTGATTGGCGAAGAATAGCAAATCCCCGGGCCTCACGTCAAACCGGGGCGCCCGGGCGGGGGCACAAACGGGGCGGGGTCAGAGCCAGAAGAGCCACCAGTCCAGGCCGTCTTCCGTGCGTTCGATGCGGAAGAGTTTGCCGAGGATGGAGAAGCTCCAATCGTCCGAGTCCTTATGGGTGGTGACGTTGATGAAGGGGAAGGCGGTGCGGGTGATGGTGCCGTCGGCGTAACGGTTGTAGCGATAGAGGTAGCCGAGGTAGCCCCAGGTCTCGGTGTTGTTCTTGACATTCAAGGTGCGGTCGTAGAGCAGACCGAAGAGACTGCGGCTGCCGAAGGAGCCGTCGCGGTCTTGCCCTTCGTACCAATAGACGAGGGGCGTGAGGACGGTGAGCTCTTCGTCGAAGCGGTCGCGCCAAGGCGTCTCGGGTTGGGCGGAGTCGACGGGCCACTGCCAACGGCGCTCGTCGGTGCGTTCATGGTTATAGAGCAAGCCGAAGAGGAAGTCGGTATCGACGTTGTCGGTAACCTTTCGGAAGCGTTTGGAGGGGTCGGCGCAATTCTCCCGAGTATAGTCCTCCACCTCGCGTTCGCGGTCGTAGAGGAGGCCGAAGAGGACGTCGGTGTCACGGTCGTAGCTCACGCCATCCACATTGTAGCGCCCGATGTCATCGTCGAAGAGC
>DVOR01000245.1 GCA_018713405.1 Candidatus Spyradenecus faecavium
ACCGCGCCGCCCTCCTCTTCCAAGACCTCCTCGACGCCGGCCACGACCCCACCCTCCTCCTCCTCGACTACGACCCCGCCGCCCCCCACGCCAAAATCCGCGCCCTCCGCCTCATCCACCCGGACCTCTGATATAAGGCGATTGGCAAGCGGCCCGCAGACAGAATCTGGCTGGACTCTTGTGACCACCCCATTCAGTGCGCTCTCCGGTGCCCTCCTTCCAAAACAAAAAGCCCCGACCTCCCGGCCGGGGCTTTGTGTCAACGTGCACACGAACCTTCACCTCTTCTTCCAAAACCCCTTTGACAGCAGCTTGCGCCGTACCGCCCTAGGCAGGAAGAGCCCTTGGAACTCCGCCATGCGCGGCCAGCGTTTGCCAAAGGGCGTGTGCGCCAGCACGGTAATGATGAGGCGCAGGAAATGGTTATAGGCGCGGCCAAAGAGCCACTTCCATTGCGGGATGTGGCAAGATTCCGTCACGTTCATTCCGAGCACAACGCGAACAAACTTCACCCACACCGCCGTCACATCGCGGAAGCCATCGCGTGTGCGGAAGCGCATCCGCGTGGGCAGATCCACGACATAATGGATCAACGCGGGAAAGTCTGCCTCGTAGAGACGCTCACTGAGTACGCCCCAGGGTTTGGAGAAAAGCCCGATGTATCCCTCGCAAAAGAGGTTGAGTGCATCTTGGTCAGGAAAGGGCGTGTCTGGGTGCTCCGTCAAAAAGTCCATGCACCAGCGAATGCCATCGTGAGCGCGAAACCAATCAAGATTGATTAGAATGAAGCCGGCGCAGAAATAATGGGAAAGGTCCTTCTGGAACCCTTTCTCGGCGAACCAGGCACGGCTCTGGGGTGAACATCTGTCTTCAGGCCCCACGATGGCAAGATTGTCCGCGCAGAAAGCTAAAGCCCTGAAGGGGTCGTCAGTAAAGAGCGTGTCACCGTCCACGTAAAGGCACCACGGGACATCCAAGAGGAGTTCCGGCAAGAAGAGACGCGCGTAGGTACCGAGGCTTCCATGCCACGATTTGAATCCCGCGAAGCGGTCCATGTCGATCACATGGCGCCGAAGGGTGACACGGGAATCGCCTTTGTGCACGAGGGTGCAGAAACGTTCCCAATCGGCATCGTCCAAGCCGCAATCAAGCAGGTGGATGAAGAGACGCTCAGGAGCGCTGGCCAAGCGGGCTGCGCTGGCCGCGGAAACGGCGGAGATAAAGAGATAACCTTTATCCGTCGCGTAGACCAGATGCAGGTTGTCTACATGGGGGGGGGTAGAAATCTTCATGGCCATAGTATAGCACTTCTTGCTTATCGCAAGGAAGGCGCTAGTGTCTGGGCGGTGGGAATGGAGCCCTCGTCCACTTTTGCATCCTTGGCCATCTCTGCCCAGCCCTCTTGGTGCGGAACCGAACAGCCAATTTGCGGAATCGGCCCCGAGAGGGGCGGATTGTAAATAAGTGCTGATGGATTTCCGAAACCCTTAAGGGTTTGGGGCGAAACCCTTAGGGTTTCGGGGTCAACCCCTTAGGGTTTCGGGTCGAACCCCTTAGGGTTTGGCGGGGGGCTTTTGGAGGCGAGGAGGGGGGCGAGGAAGCGGCCGGTGTAGGAGGACGGGACTTGGGCGACGTCTTCGGGGGTGCCTTGGGCGACGAGGGTGCCGCCGCGGTCGCCGCCTTCGGGGCCGAGGTCGAGGATCCAGTCGGCGGACTTGATGACGTCGAGGTTGTGCTCGATGACGACGACGGTGTTGCCTTGGTCGCGGAGGCGGAGGAGGAGGGAGAGGAGCTTGTGCACGTCGGCGAAGTGGAGGCCGGTGGTGGGCTCGTCGAGGATGTAGAGCGTTTTGCCGGTGGCGCGCTTGGAGAGCTCGGCGGCGAGCTTGATGCGCTGGGCCTCGCCGCCGGAGAGGGTGGTGGCGGATTGGCCGAGCTTGATGTAGCCCAGGCCGACCTCCTCGATGGTGGCGAGCTTGTTGGCGATGGCGGGGATGGGGCCGAAGAAGGCCAACGCCTCGGAGACGGTCATGTCCAGCACGTCGGCGATGGTCTTGCCCTTGTAGCGCACCTCGAGGGTTTCGCGGTTGTAGCGCGCGCCGCCGCATTGCTCGCAGGGGACGTAGACGTCGGGCAGGAAGTGCATCTCCAGGCGCTTCATGCCGTCGCCTTGGCAGACTTCGCAGCGGCCGCCCTTGACGTTGAAGGAGAAGCGGCCGGGCTTGTACCCGCGCATTTTGGCGGCGGGGGTTTGGGCGAAGAGCTCGCGGATGGCGGTGAAGCAGCCGGTGTAGGTGACGGGGTTGGAGCGCGGCGTGCGGCCGATGGGCGATTGGTCGATCTCGATCATCTTGTCGAGATTCCGGAGGCCGAGGATGCGGCGGTGGGCGCCGGGCGTTTCGCGTGCGCCGTGGAAGTGGTGCGCCAGCGCGCGCTTGAGGATGTCGTCCACGAGGGTCGATTTGCCCGAGCCCGAAACGCCGGTGACGCAGACGAAGCAGCCCAGCGGCAGGCGCACGGTGAGGTCGCGCAGATTGTTCTGCGTGCAGCCCTCCAGCGTCAGCCAGGCCTTGCCGGGGCTGTGGCGTTCCGGCACGGGCACGGACTTGCGCCCCGTGAGGTAGTCCGCCGTGAGCGACCCCTTGCACTTGAGCAGGCCCTTGGCGGGGCCTTGGTAGACCACCCGGCCGCCCTGCGAGCCCGCGCCGGGACCGATGTCGACGATGTAGTCGGCGCGGCGGATCATCTCCTCGTCGTGCTCCACCACGACGACGGTGTTGCCGCGGCGTTGCAGGCGGTGGAGCATGTCGATCAGGCGCTCGTTGTCGCGCGGGTGGAGGCCGATGGTCGGCTCGTCGAGCACGTAGAGCACGCCCACGAGGCCGGAGCCGATTTGCGAGGCCAGGCGGATGCGCTGCATCTCGCCGCCGGAGAGGGTCGCGCTCTCGCGGTCCAGCGACAGGTAGTCCAGCCCCACGTCGACGAGGAAGGCGATGCGCTTGCGGATCTCGCGCAGGATCTCCCCCGCCACGGTGCGCTCGTGCTCGGCCAGGGGCTGCGGCACCAGCGGGCTGGCCCCGCCCTCGGCGAGGGCGTCGAAGAAGGCGAGGGCGTCGCGCGCGGGCAGGTGCATCACCTCCGGGAGCGTGCGCCCGCCGACGGTCGCCACGCGGCTCTCCGGGCGGAGGCGCGCGCCCGCGCAGTCGGGGCAACGCTGCGGGGCGAGGAACTGGCTGAGCGTCTCGCGCGTCTCGTCGTTGTCGCACTCGGCGTAGCGGCGGCGCAGGTTGGGGAGGACGCCCTCGAAGGGCTTGTCGGTGTGGTTGAGGACGCCTTTGATGACGTAGGCGAGCTGGACGGGGCGGTCGCCCGTGCCGTTCATCAGCTCGTCGCGGAACTTGCGCGGCAGCTTGTCGAAGGGCGTGTCCAGGTCCACCCCGCAGTACTCCGCGAAGGCGGCGAGCAGCCAGTTGTAGTACATCAGCAGGTGGTGGCCGCCGCGGCGCCAGCCCACGATGGCCTCGCGCAGGGGCTTGGTCTTGTCGGGCACCACCAGGTTCTCGTCGAAGACCATCAGCGCGCCGAGGCCCGAGCAGGTGGGGCACGCGCCGTAGGGCGAGTTGAAGGAGAAGGAGCGCGGCTTGAGCGCCTCGAAGGAGATGCCGCAGTCGGCGCAGGCGTTCTTCTCGGAGTAGAGGGTGCTCTCGCCGCCCACCACCTGCGCCTCCAGCAGGCCGTCGGCCGCGCGCAGGGCCTGCTCCACGCTGTCGGTCAGGCGGCTGCGCAGGCCGTCCTTGATGACGACGCGGTCGATCACGGCGTCGATGCGGTGGGGGCACTTCTTGTCCAACTCGGGCCACTCGGACTCCACGTCCACCATCTGGCCGTCCACGCGGGCGCGGACGTAGCCCTGGCGCATCATCAGCTCGCGCACCTCCTCGTGGCGGCCCTTGCGTCCCCGCACGATCGGCGCGAGCAGCACCAGCTTGGTGCCCTCGGGCAACGCCAGCAGGCGGTCGACGATCTGCTCGGCGCTCTGGGGGTGGACCTCCTTGCCGCACTTCGGGCAATGGGCGTGGGCGATGTTGCCCCACAGCAGGCGCAGGTAGTCGTGCGTCTCGGTCACGGTGGCGACGATGGAGCGCGGGTTGCTGCCGCTGGCGCGCTGCTCGATGGAGATGGCCGGGGACAGGCCCTCGATGCGCTCCACGTCGGGCTTCTGCAGCTGGTCCAGGAACTGGCGCGCGTAGGCCGACAGGCTCTCGACGTAGCGGCGCTGGCCCTCGGCGTAGAGCGTGTCGAAGGCCAGCGAGCTCTTGCCCGAGCCGGAGAGGCCCGTGATGACGGTCAGCGAATCGCGCGGGATGCGCACGTCGATGTTCTTCAGGTTGTTCTGCCGCGCCCCGGTGATGACGATCTCGTCTGCCATGGCCCTCTTTCCTTTCCTCTCTCCCCAAACGATTCTCAGCGGTCGCAGAAGGGCCGCACCTGCGCGATGTCCGTGGCGCCGGCGGCCACCATCGCCAGGCGGTCCACGCCCAGGGCGATGCCGGCCGTGGGCGGCATGCCCGGCAACGCCGCCAGGAAGGGCTCGTCCAGCGGATAGGTCGGCAGGCCGCGCGCCCGGCGCATGGCCACCGTCGCCTCGAAGCGCCGCCGCTGCTCGGCCGCGTCGGTGAGTTCGCCGTAGCCGTTGGCGATCTCCAGCCCGCCCAGGTAGGCCTCGAAGCGCTCGGCCACGCGTGGGTCGGCGGGGTTCAGCCGCGCCAACGCCGCCGCGGGCGCGGGGTAGTCCGTCAGGTAGGTCAGGCCCTCGCGCGGGAGGGCCGGCTCGATCTTCAGCGCCATGTCCTCGTCGAAGCGGTCCTCGTCCCACGATTCCAGCGGGTCCCAGCCCGCCACCTCGCGGTAGATCTCTGCCACGGGGATGCGGCGCGCGCGGAGGGGGCGCCCCAGGGCGGCCGAGACCAGCGCCTCCACGTCGTCGTAGAGCGCCGCGATGCCCGCGTTCGGGCGGTACCACTCCAGCAGGGTGAACTCCGGGTTGTGCCGGCGCCCTCGCTCGTTCGCGCGGAAGCAGGGCCCCATCTGGTAGATTGGCCCCGCGCCCGCCGCGAGCAGTCGCTTCATGTGCAGCTCGGGCGACGTGCGCAGCCAGCGATCGCCCGAGGGCGGCGGCTCCAGGAAGGCCTCGTTCGCCGGCGCCGGGATCCGCACCGGCGTCTCCACCTCCAGGAACCCACGCGCCTCGAAAAAGGCCCGGATTGCACGCAACACCCGCGCGCGCGTCTGCAAACACTCCCAATCAAAGGTCTCGCTCATAGGGCCGGGAATTATACCACACCCACCGCCCCGGCACCTCCCCGCCCCGCTTGGGCGCACGGCGTGGCGGCGGACCCCTCCCGGCACTCACGGGATCCTGACGCGGATTCACGGAACGCCAACGAAACGGAAACGGGGGCCTCATGTGGGTTCGTTACGATAGCGTTATTTTTTCATGAACCACCAAAGGACAGTCAATGAGCGACACGCTTGCACTTGTTGTTTTCGATTGGGCCGGCACCACCACGGACTACGGCTCGCAGGCCCCCGTCCACGTCTTTGACCGCATGTTCAAGGCGCGCGGGTTGAGCTTCGACCGCGCCGACATCAACGCGCCGATGGGCATGGAGAAGCGCGCCCACATCCGCGCCATGCTCTCCACCGACAAGGGCTCCGCCCTGTGGCGTCAGGCGCAGGGCCGCGACTGGACCGAGGCGGACGTGGACGCGCTCTATGAGTCCTTCGAGGAGACGCTCCGCCAGGTCGTCGCCGAGTACAGCCACCCGATCCCCGGCGTGCCGGAGACGGTGGCGGAGCTCCGCAAGATGGGCCTGAAGATCGGCTCGACCACGGGCTACACCGCCGAGATCATGGACCTGGTGGCGCCGGTGGCCGCGCGTGAGGGCTACGCCCCCGACTGCATCGTCACGCCCGACCAGACCGACGGCCTGGGCCGCCCCACGCCCTTCATGCTCTACGCCTGCATGCAGCGGTTGCGCGTGTGGCCGGCCAACCGCGTGGTGAAGGTGGGCGACACCCTCTCCGACATCCGCGAGGGCAAGAGCGCGGGCGCCTGGGCCATCGGCATCCTCACCGGCTCCAACCTCGTCGGCCTTGACCAGACCGAGGCCGAGACCCTCCCCGCCGAGCAGGTCGAGGCCCGCAAGGCCGACGCCCGCCAGGCCTACCTCAAGGCCGGCGCCGACCTGGTGATCGACTCCATCCGCGACCTGCCCGAGGCCATCCGCACGCTCAACGCCCGCCTGACCGCGGAGGCCGCGCAATGAACCGCTGGCACAACCCCGTCCGCCTGGTGCAGGGCCCGAACGCGCTCGAGGCGCTGCCCGGGCTCGTCGCCGAGGCCGTCCCCGGGGGCGAGCGCGTCCTCCTCGTCGTCTGGGGCGAGGGCGCGCTGGCGCACCCCGCCTTCGAGGCGCTCCGCCGCGACCTGGGCGAGCGGCTCGAGACGCTCGTCTTCCCGCACTCCAACCCGACCCTGGCGCAGCTCTTCGAGGCGCACGCCGCGCTCCGCGGCAAGGGCATCGGCCTGGTGGTGGCGGTGGGCGGCGGCAGCACGCTCGACATCGGCAAGTGCCTGGCCCGCCTGATGGGCGAGGACATCGCCGACACGGATGCCCTGCGCGAGCGCGTCACCTCCAAGGACTGGGGCGCGCCCCAGTGCCGCTGGATCGGCGTGCCCACCACCGCCGGCACGGGCAGCGAGGTCACCTGCTGGGCCACGGTGTGGGACCTCGAGCGCGAGGCCAAGCGTTCGCTCGACACCCCCACGAACTATGCCTTCGCGGCGGTGGCCGACCCCGCGCTCACGCGCACCATGCCCGTGGGCCTCTCGGTCTCCTCCGCGCTGGATGCCGTGGCCCACGCCACGGAGAGCTACTGGGCCAAGTCCACGAACGCCGAGTCGCGCGCGCTGGCGTTGGCGGCGATCGGCCGCATCATGGGCGCCATCGACGGCCTCTTCGACGAGGACGAGTCGCGCCGCGAGGCCGCCCGCGAGGCGATGAGCGAGGGCGCGACCCTGGCGGGCCTAGCCTTCAGCAACACCCACACCACCGCCTGCCACTCGCTCTCTTACCCCCTGACGCTGCGCTACGGCATCCCGCACGGCGTGGCCGTCGCGCTGCTGCTCGCGCCGGTGACGCGCCTCAACGCCGCGGCCTGCGACGTGACGCCGCTGCTGCGCGCCTTCGGCGCCGACGCCCCCGAGGACATGGCCACCCGCGTCCGCGGCCTGCTGCGCCGCGCGGGGCTCCACTCCCACCTGCGCACTTGGGGCGCCGCCGAGCAGGACCTGCCCGGCTTGGCCGCGCACGGCTTCACCAAGGGCCGCGCCGACAACAATCCCGTCGCGCTGGACGAGGCAATCGCCCTCGCCCTCCTGCGCGAAATCTTCTAAGGAGACTGACATGAGACTGAACACCCTCGCCGGCCTGGGGCTCGCCCTTCTGGGGCTTGCCTGCGCCGGCTGCGAGAAGAAGCCCGACAACGTGCTCACCATCGCCTACGCCCCCAACGAATCCACCGAGCAGAGCGTCGACGCCCGCAACGGCATGGCCGCCGAGCTGGGCAAGGCCCTCGGCATGGAGGTGAAGGAAATCCACACCAGCGACTACACCGCCATCATCGAGGCCCTCCGCACCGGCCAGGCCGACATGGCCTACATCGGCTCGCTCGCCGTGGGCATGGCCATGAAGCGCGCCAAGGCCACCCCCGTGGTGATGAAGGCCCCCGAGGGCGACAGGGCCAAGGCCATCTACCACTCGGTCATCGTCGTCCGCGCCGACAATGCCGCCATCAACTCCATCCGCGACCTCAAGGGCCGCACGATGGCCTTCGTCGACCCCGACTCCACCTCCGGAAACCTCCTCCCCACCGCCGACATCATCAAGGCCTTCCCGGAGCTCCACCTGAACTCCGACCACCTGCACGCGAATGGCGACTTCTTCGAGGCCGTGAGCTACTCCGGCAAGCACCAGGCCGGCCTTCAGGCCGTCCTCAAGGGCGACATCGACGCCGCCCCCTGCTCGGACAACATCCTCGCCTTCGAGATCTCCCGCGGCGCCGTCCCCCAGGGCGCGCTCAAGGTCATCCACACCTCCGCCCCCATCCCCGCCGAGGCCTTCGTGGTGGGCCGCAAGGTCCCCGCCGAGACGCGTGCGAAGATCCAAGCCTTCCTCCAGGCCTACGACGACGAAGCCTACTTCGCCCAGCTCCTCAAGGTTCCCGGCGCGCGCTTCGTCCTCTGCACCGAGGCCGACTACCAGCCCATCCTGGACCTCTACCTTTCCCTGAACGGAGAATAAACCATGGAACAGCAACCCCTCATTTCCTTCCGCGCCGCCGGCAAGCGCTACCCCAACGGCACCCACGCGCTCCAGGACATCACCCTCGACATCGCCCCCGGCGAGTTCGTCTCGGTCATCGGCCCCTCCGGCTCCGGCAAGTCCACCCTCCTGCGCCTGATCAACCGCCTCATCACCGCCACCGAGGGCGAGGTGCTGGTCGACGGCAAGGACATGGCGCGCCTCCGCGGCGCGGCCCTCCGCGAGCAACGCCGCAAGGTGGGCATGATTTTCCAGAACTACAACCTCGTCTACCGCCTCTCCGTGCTCCAGAACGCCCTCCACGGCCGTCTGGCCCACCTCGGCGGCATCCGCGGCCTCCTCGGCCTCTACCCCGAGGCCGACAAGCGCCGCGCCTTCGACCTCCTCGTCTCCCTCGGCCTGGGCTCCTTCGGCTACGTCCGCGCCGGCGAGCTCTCCGGCGGCCAGAAGCAGCGCGTCGGCATCGCCCGCGCCATCATGCAGGACCCCAAGATCCTCCTCTGCGACGAGCCCATCGCCTCCCTCGACCCCGCCTCCGCCAAGACCATCATGGACACCCTGCGCGACGAAACCCGCCGCCGCGGCCTGGCCTGCCTGGTGAACCTCCACCAGCTCGACGTCGCCCGCAGCTACTCCACCCGCATCATCGGCCTGCGCAAGGGCCGGCTCGTCTTCGACGGCACGCCCACCGAGCTCGACGCCGCCGCCGTGACCCGCATCTACGGCGCCGAAGGCGCCCCCGTCGAACACACCGAAGAGACCCATGAAGACGTTCAAGACCTTGCCTCCCGCCGTGCGGGCTGAGCGCCGCGCCTACGCGTGGTTCTTCGGCGCCCTCCTCGCCGTCGTCGCCCTCTGCACCTGGGGAACGGCCTTCAACCCCTTCTCCCTCTTCGCCGAGGGCGACGCCTTCTGGACCTTCTTCTCCGAGGACTTCTGGCCGCCCGCCATCCCCGAGCGCGCCGGACGCCTGGAGGCCATCCTCAGCGGCATCGGCGTGACGCTCGCCATGGCCATCGCCTCCGCCACCGTGGCCGCCATCCTGGCCTTCTTCATGGCCCTCTTCGCCAGCGAGCGCGTCTCCCCCTTCCCCAGGGTGGCGCCGCTGGTGCGCGGCCTCGCCACCTTCGTGCGCAACATCCCCGCGCTGGTCTGGGCCTTCATCCTCTTCTCCTCGCTGGGCATCGGCACGGGCGTCGGCTTCGTCGCACTCACCCTCTCCAGCCTCGCCTTCCTCGTGCGCGCCTTCGCCGAGACGATGGAGGACCTCTCCCAAGACTGCCTGGAAAGCCTCCTCGCCGGCGGCGCCACCTTCCCCCAGCGCGTCGCCCACGGCATCCTCCCCTCCTGCCTCTCCGGCCTCGTCTCCTGGTACCTCTATAGCCTGGAAGTGAACATCCGCGCCTCGGCCGTCGTCGGCATGGTGGGCGGCGGCGGCATCGGCCTCGTCCTCTTCTCCTACATCAAATCCTTCAACTACCACGTGGCCTTCTTCATCATCATCCTCATCGCCGCGCTCGTCA
>DVOR01000246.1 GCA_018713405.1 Candidatus Spyradenecus faecavium
GCCCTCGACCTCCGCCCCGACCCCAAGGCCCTCTTCGCCCTCCAGCGCGACCTCCCCGACGCCGCCCCGCCCCCCGACTGGCGCCAACGCCTCGCCCTCGCCCTCATCGACTCCCAACGCATCGACCCCAAAGGCGGCCACTGGGGCGACGCCGACGCCACCGCCTGGGCCCTCCTCACCCTCCGCGCCCTCCTCAACGCCTCCCCGCCCCTCCGCCTCACCCCCTGACGCGGAAACCCGGCGCGGCCCAAAAAACAGGGCCCCGGCGGTGGCCGGGGCCCTGTTTGCGTGTCTGTGCGTGCTTAGCCCGCGCAGTCGGGGCAGAGGCCCCAGAAGGTCACTGCGGAGGCCTGGGCGCGGCAGTCCTTCGGCAGGCCGACGCGTCGGGCCAGGTTGCCGGGGATCTCCGCCAGGTCCAGGATGGCGCCGCACCGCGTGCACTTGAAGTGGGCGTGCGGGGCGACGCATCCGTCGTAGCGGAGCTCCAGGTCCTCGGTGTGCACCTTGCCGGCCAGCCCGTGCTCCACAAAGGCGTGGAGAACGTTGTAGACGGTGGTGCGCGAGAGGCTCCCCATGGTGGGGTGGAGGGCGCGGTAGACCTCGTCGACGGTCGGGTGCGTGGGATGGCCGGCCAGCCAGCGCAGGATGGCCAGGCGCGGCGCCGAGGGCGAGAGCCCGTGGGCGCGGAGCGTCGCGGCGAGCGCCTGCGTGGCGGGGTCGGTCATCGGCGCGCTCACGCGAAGAGACGCTTCAGCAGGCCCTCGAAGCCGGCGCCGTGGCGGGCCTCGTCCTTGCACATCTCGTGGACGGTGTCGTGGATGGCGTCCAGGCCGAGCTGCTTGGCTTTCTTGGCGAGCTCGAGCTTGCCGGCGCAGGCGCCCTGCTCGGCGGCGGCGCGCAGTTCGAGGTTCTTCTTGGTGGAGTCGGTGACGACTTCGCCGAGGAGCTCGGCGAACTTGCACGCGTGCTCGGCCTCTTCCCAGGCGGCCTGCTGGTAGAAGGCGGCGACCTCGGGGTAACCCTCGCGGGTGGCCACGCGGGCCATCGCCAGGTACATGCCGACCTCGGTGCACTCGCCCGTGAAGTTCATGCGCAGGCCCTCGATGATTTCGGGGTCGACGCCCTGGGCGACGCCCACGCGATGCTCATCGGCCCATTCCATCTTGCCGGTCTCGGCCTTCTCGATGAACTTGGCGCCGGCGCAGCCGCACTGGGGGCACTTCTCGGGGGGCGTGTCGCCCACGTGGACATACCCGCAGATGGGGCAAACGTACTTCTTCATGTTCTCTCTCCTTGTGTGGTGGGGTTGTCGAAACAACGTCGCAAATTGTAACAAATCCAATCTGCGGATGCAAGCCCTTCCTTTCGCCGCCCAAAGACGCGGCGGGGGCGGGTGTGGTATAATGAGGCTTTCTAGGAAAGGACATTGACCTATGGCAGAGAAGAAGGGCGCGGCGGCGCCGGCGACCGCCGACGAGAAGTTGTCCGCGGTGCTGAGCCAGATCCGCAAGGAGTTCGGCGCCTCCGCCATCATGAAGATGGGCGAGGTGGAGGTGCAGGAGGTGCCGGTGATCTCCACGGGGGCCTTCTCGCTGGACTTGGCGCTGGGCGTGGGCGGGGTGCCGCGCGGGCGCATCATCGAGATCTTCGGCAATGAGTCGTCGGGCAAGACGACGCTGTCGCTGCACATCGCGGCCAACGCGCAGCGCCAGGGCGGCATCGTGGCCTTCATCGACGCGGAGCACGCGCTGGACGTGGCCTACGCCCGCCGCATCGGCGTGGACGTGGACAACCTGCTGCTCTCCCAGCCGAACTCGGGCGAGGAGGCGCTGCAGATCACCGAGCAGCTGGTGCGCTCGGGCGCCGTGGACGTGGTGATCGTGGACTCGGTGGCGGCGTTGGTGCCGCAGAGCGAGCTGGACGGGGACATCGGCGATTCGCACATGGGCGCGCAGGCGCGCCTGATGTCGCAGGCCATGCGCAAGCTCACCGGCCTGCTGGCCTCCACCAAGACGCTCTGCATCTTCACCAACCAGATCCGCATGAAGATCGGCGTGATGTTCGGCAGCCCCGAGACCACCACCGGCGGCAACGCCCTGAAGTTCTACGCCTCCGTCCGCATGAAGATCGCGCGCATCTCCACGCTCAAGGACAACGCGGGCAACGCCTACGGCAACCGCACGCGCGTGAACGTGGTGAAGAACAAGGTCGCGCCCCCCTTCACCGAGGCGGAGTTCGACATCCTCTACTCCCGCGGCATCTCCTGGGAAGGCTCGGTCCTCGACGCGGCGCTCGCCGCGGGCGTGGTCACCAAGCGCGGCTCCTGGCTCAGCTTCGAGAACGAGCAGATCGGCCAGGGCGCCAACGCGGCCACGGAGTTCCTCCGCTCGAACCCCGACGTGCTGGAGAAAATCAAGGCCAAGGTGCTGGAGCACCGCGAGGCCTTCGCCCCCGGCGCCACCGCCACGCGCGACAAGGCCAAGGACGCCGCCCCCGCCGCCGCCGAGACCCCCGCCGAGTGACGCGCGGCAGAAAGGAGACCCGCTCCATGAAGATCGTGATTCTGGGCGCCGGCAACATGGGCGGCGCCATCGCCAAGGGCCTGGTCCGCTCCGGGATCGCCGCCGCCGACGTCACCCTCACCCGCACCCAGCCCGGCACGCCCGAGGACCTCGCGGCGCTGGGCCTGCGCGTCACGACCGACAACGCCGCCGCCGTCGCGGGGGCGGACGTGGTCTTCGTGGCGGTGAAGCCGTGGCTGGTGAGCGCCGTGCTCCAGCC
>DVOR01000247.1 GCA_018713405.1 Candidatus Spyradenecus faecavium
GTGGGGGGCGTTTCGTCGAGGGGCGCGAACAGTTCGTCTTGGGGGTCGGTGGGCGTGGGCATGGTCTGGCAAGGGGGGAATCAGGGGGCGGTGACGGCGTCGTAGTCGACTTCGGCGGCGCGGGCGGGGAGGGGGGTGTTGTCGCGCATGGCGGCCTGGAGCTCGCGGGCGGAGTCGGCGTCGTACCACCAGTAGATGGGGATGGAGAGCTCGTCGCCGTACTTGCCGAGGACGGAGTCGGGGGTGCCGAATTTGTTCCAGTAGAGCAGGCGGACGGAGTCGGTGCCCCAGGTGAGGACGTAGGGGACGGTCTCGGTGGCGATCTTGTCGATCTGGCGCATGATCTCGTTGCGGCGCTCGAGGGAGAACTCGGTCTTCTGGCGCTCGATGAGGGCGTCGACGCGGGGATCCTGGAAGCCGGGGAGGTTGGGGCCGTTGGAGGTGTTGGCGTAGGCGCTGGACCACATGGCCTCGGGGTCGCGGAAGAGGGAGCCGGAGAAGGCGGCGACGGTGACGTCGAAGTTGTAGTCCTTCATCTCGCGCATCCAGGTGGCGAAGTCGCGCTGGGTGATGGCGAGGTCGATGCCGAGGCGGGCGAGGGATTCCTTGAAGAGGGCGAGGTAGGTGGCGTCGCTGGCGGAGCGGGTGAGGAGGCGGACGACGAAGGGCTGGCCGTCGCGCTCAAGCTTGCCGGACTCGGGGTTGAAGCGGAAGCCGGCCTCGCGGAGGAGGGCGACGGCGCGGTCGGGGTTGTAGGCGAAGTCGGGGTTGGTGTTGTGGTTCTTGTCGTCGTAGAGGTCGCGGCAGAAGGAGTTCTGGAGGAAGTAGGCGTTGTACATGAGGGAGCGGACCATGCGCTCGCGGTCGAAGAGGAGGGCGAGGGCCTGGCGAACGCGCGGGTCGTCGTAGGGCGGGCGGCGCATGTTGATGGCGAGGCCCTGGAAGCCGACGGGGGCGTGGTTGCGGACGTTCTGCTTGACGATCCAGTTCTTCTCGAAGCGCTCGCCCACGCTCTCGGTGTGCCAGATGCGGGCGGAGTAGACGGCGTAGGCATCGACCTCGCCCTTCTTGAAGGCCTCGTAGGCGTTGTTGGGGTCCATGAAGAAGCGGATGCGGATCTTGTCGAAGTTGTAGACGCCCTGGCCGCTGGGAATCTGGAAGCCCCACCAGTCGGGGCGGCGCGAGAGGGTCATGTCGCGGCCCTCGCGGTGCTCGGAGACGTAGTAGGGGCCGCCGACGATGTGGAGGTTGAAGTTGAGGTCGTTGAAGGCGAGCTTCTCGTCGCGGCCTTCGTCGCGGCACTTGGCGCGAGCCTCGTCGATGAGGGCCTTGGGCATGATGTAGAGCGAGCCGCCGAGGTTGCCGAAGTTGCGCCAGTGGACACGCTTGCAGATGAAGCGGATCGTGCGGAGCTGGCCGTCGGGGTCGGGCGCGTCGACGACCTCGGCGCGCTCGATGTCGTTGAAGAGGACCTGGTATTGGCCGGTGAGGCTCTCCTTGGCGGTGACGGCGTCGAAGGTCGCCTTCACGTCGTGCGCGGTCACGGGGGAACCGTCGCTCCAGCGGGCGCGTTCGTTGATGTGGAAGACGAAGATGCGCTTGTCCTTGCTGATCTGCCAGCGGTCGGCCAGGCTCGGCCCGTAGTCGCCCGTGCGCGTGTCGAGCGCGAGCATCGAGGGGTAGAGCAGGCTGAAGACCATCATGGTGAAGGTGTTGTTGTCCAGGTAACCGTTGAAGCTCTTGGGCGGCGTGCTGCCGGCGTAGATGAGCGTGCCGCCGGGCACCGCGTAGGGCGAGGCGCTGGGGTCGGGGAGGTCCTTCCAGTCGGGGCCGGGGAAGGAGTCGAAGGCCTGGTTCGGGTCGGGCTCCGCGGACTCCGCTTCCGCGGGCGCGGCCTGCGTCTGCTCGGGCGCCGCTTCCTCGGCGGGGGCGGCCTCGGCGGATTGGCGCTTCTCCTCGGCGGGGGTCGCGGGCTCGTCGCCGCCGCATCCCATGGCCGACATCATCCCCACGGCGCAAACGGCCGCGATCGTCCAAGCCCAAAGCTGTCCCTGTTTCATCCGAGGGGTTCCTTTCGTCGATTCCTGAAGAAAGCCGCGAACTGCCCGTGGCACTGCGCCTCGAGCACGCCGGCGAGCAACGCCGGGCGGTGGTTCACCCGTTCGCTGGACAGTATACCAAAAGCGCTCTCCCCTCCGCGCTCGGGGTCCGACAATCCCCAGACCACCAGCGTGGGCCGCGCCCAGACCAACGCGCCCGCGCACATCGGGCACGGCTCCTTCGTCACGTAGACGGCCGTGCCGGTGAGGCGCCAGTCGCCCAAGGCCGAGGCCGCCGCCGTGATGGCGATGGTCTCGGCGTGCGCCGTCGGGTCGCGCAACAGTTCGGTCTGGTTGTGGGCGCGCGCCAGGATGCGCGCTGCCCAGGGGTCGTCCAGCGGTTTGGGGTTCGCCAGCCCGCGCTCGAAGGTGCCCTCCGGCAGGCGCACGATGACGCACCCGCACGGCACCTCGCCCGCCTCGGCGGACTGCTCGGCCTCGCGCAACGCCAGGGCCATGAAGTGCTCGTGGAAGCGCCGCACGCCCTCGGGGAGCGCGGCGAACCGTTCCTGTGGGGTGGGGGCGGCCATGTCAGCGGTTCCTGCAAAGCTCGGCGGCGACGGCGAAGGTGGCCTTGGCGGTGGCGCCCCAGTGGCGCTCCGCGGCGCAGGCCAGCCCGCGCGCGATCAGCCGCTCGCGCAACGGCGCGGAGAGGGTGAGGCTCACGAAGGCGCGCCCCCATTCCGTCGGGTCGGTGGGATGGACGCGCAGGGCGGTGTTGCCGTAGAGCTCCTCGTTGGCGGCGTCCGCCGCGCAGATGACGGGCGTGCCGCAGGCCATGCTCCGCAGGATGGCGGGGCGGTAGTCTGCGCCGTAGGCCGGCTCGAAGGTCGCCGCCGCCCCGCTGTAGAGCGCCGAGAGGTCCTCGGGCGGGATGGCCGTCGCGTCGATGAAGCGCACCATGCCCTCCAGGTGGCAGTCGCGGATGGTCTCGCGCAGGGCACCGGGCAGCTTCGCGTCGCCCACCACCACGCAGGTCACGGAGGAGACCTCCTCGTTCTGCCCCAACGCCCGCAGGGGAATCGCCAGGTCCTTGGCGAAGGCCGAGTGCCCCGCCAGCATCACGTAGCGGCGCGGCACCAGCCACGTCCGCCGCGCCTGCAGGATCTCCTCCTCGGAATGCTGCCGGAAGAGCGGGTGCACGCCGTTGCGGATGACGCGCACCTGCCGCCGCGCCCGCAGCCCCAGCCGCAGCACCAGCCGCGCCGCCAACGCATGGCTCGGGCACACCAACGCGTCCGCCCCGAGCAACCGCCGGTGCAGCGTCAGCCTCCGCCACAGCCGCGCCAGCCACCGCGTCAGCCCATACGCCGAGGGCCGCGGCAACGTCTGGAAGGCATAGACCACGCAGAGCTTCCGCCACCGCCACGCCATCACGGGCGGCGGCACCGAGGCGTCCGCGCTCCAATAGACGTTCGGCCGCAGGCGCCGCATCAGCGCGTGCATCTCCCGGGCGCCCGCCCGCGAGTGGGCCGCGTGCTCCAGCGTGCGATAGGCGATGTTCGGGTGCTCGATCGGCTGCAACGGGAAGGCCGCTCCCTCCGCCAAGACCACCGTCGCGCGGTGCCCCTCCAGCAACGCCGGCAGGAGGCCGTCCGCCAACGCCAACAAATAGGCCTGCGCAGGCGGCGGCAGCGAGCCGAGCGTGCGCAGGTCGAAAAGGATGTGGACCGTCTTGTCGCCGCTCACTTCAGCAGGGCGAAGGTCTCACGCGCGATCATGAGCTCCTCGTTCGTCGGCACGACGATGACGGGGATGGCCGAATCCTTGCCGGAGATGGTGGCCTCCACACCGCGCACATGGCGGTTGGTCTCCGCGTCCAGCGTGATGCCCAGGCCGCCGAGCACCTTCAGGAGCGCCTGGCGGGTCTCCCAGCTGTTCTCGCCGATGCCGCCGGTGAGGATGATGGCGTCCGTGTGGCCCAACAACGCCACATAGCCGCCGATGTACATCGCGTAGCTGTGCACCAGGCGCGCCAACGCCACCTGCGCGTTGTGGTCGCCTGCCTCGCAGGCCGAGCAGATGTCGCGCATGTCGCTGGAGCCGCCCAGCGCGCGCACGCCGCCCTGCTTGTTGAAGAGCGTGTCCACGTCCTCGGCGCTGTAGCCGTTCTTCATCAGATAGAAGGCGATGGCCGGGTCCACGTCGCCCGAGCGCGTCCCCATCACCACGCCCGCGAGCGGCGTCATCCCCATCGAGGTGTCGAAGCACTTGCCGCCCTTCACCGCCGTGATCGAGGACCCGTTGCCCAGGTGGCACGTCACCAGGTTCACCTGATCCAACGGCTTGCCCAGCATCTCCGCCGCCCGCTCCGTCACGAAGCGGTGGCTCGTCCCATGGAAGCCATACTTGCGCACCCCCAACTTGTCATGCAGCTCGCGCGGCAACGCATAGAGGTAGCTCTCCTCAGGCATCGTCTGATGGAATGCCGTGTCGAAGACCGCCACGTGCGGCACGCCCGGGAGCACCTGCTCACACCCGCGGATGCCCTGCAACGCGCCGGGGTTGTGAAGCGGCGCCAAGGGCGACAGCTTCTCAATCTCCGCCAGCGCGTGCTCATCCAGCTTCACCGGCTGCGAATACTTCTCGCCGCCGTGCACGATGCGGTGGCCCACCGCGTCGATGTCCGAGATCTGCTTCAGGCAGCCGCCCTTCGCCGGATCCGTCAACGCGCCGCACGCCAGGCGCACCGCCGCCGTGTGGTCAGGCGCCTCGCACGGGCTCTGCTTTTCGGCGAAACCCTCCGTCGAGAAGGTGAAGAGCGCGTTGCCGATGCCGATGCGCTCCACCTGGCCCTTGGCCAACATCTTCTCGCTCTCCATATCGAAGAGCATGAACTTCAGCGACGAACTCCCGGCGTTGACGACCAGAACATTGCGGATGGCGGTGGACATAATCCTGAATCTCCTGAGGAAGAAAGAAAGTTCCCGTAGTATAACCGACTTTCCCCCAAAAGTCAAAACCCCACCCCCCAACACCAAAATCTAACGAAAGCCCCGGTCTGGTCACCCACCTGTCCGCGGGGGAAGGGGTGGGGTGGGGTGCTGTCTTGGGTGAGCATGGGGGGATTGGGTGGGGGGCACGGGTGCGGGGCGGGTGGGGATATACTATAATAAAAAACGTGTGAGTCCCACAAAGGAAAGGCAGTGAAGCGATGAGAGGTTTGGCTTTGGCGTTGGGCGCGGTCTGTCTGGGCGCGTCGGTTTGGGCGGAGGCGTTGCCGGCGTCGATGCGGGTGTGGCCGACGCCGCAAGAGGCGTCGCTGACGGGCGGGGAGTCCTTTGCGCGGCCGAAGGCGGTCGCGCTCGTCCCGGCGGACGGTTTCGACGCGGAGGCGCAGGCGGCGCTCTCGGCGGCCTTCACGGTCGACGCCGCGGCGGGCTACGCGCTCTCCTGGACGGTGGACGCGAGCCTGCCGAAGGAGGGCTATGCGCTGACGGTGCGCGCGGACGGCGCGACGTTGGCGGCGGCGGACGGCCGCGGCTTCTTCTACGGCGTGCAGACGCTGCGCCAGCTCCTTGCCGCCGAGACCTGCCGGGGCGTGACCGTCAAGGATTGGCCCGACGTCCCCTTCCGCGGCGTGGTGGAGGGCTTCTACGGGCAACCCTGGAGCTTCGAGGCGCGCAAGCGGATGTTCGCCTTCATGGGCGAGCAAAAGATGAACACCTACATCTACGGCCCGAAGGACGACCCCTATCACGGCTTCGGCCCGAAGTGGCGCGACCCGTACCCCGAGGCGAAGGGGCGCGAGATCGCCGAGCTGGCCCGCGTGGCCCACGCCAACAAGGTCAACTTCGTCTGGGCCGTCCACCCCGGCAAGGACATCCACTGGCAGGACGACAGCGACATCAAGGCCTGCCTGGCGAAGTTTGAGCTGATGTACGCGTTGGGCGTGCGCGCCTTCGCCGTTTTCTTCGACGACATCAGCGGCGAGGGCACCCGCGCGGAGAAGCAGATCGCCCTCCTCAACACCCTGAACCGCGAGTTCGTCCGCAAGAAGGGCGACGTCGCCCCCCTCATCATGTGCCCCACTGACTACGCCGCCGCCTGGGCCAAGGGCACCTACCTCGAGCGGCTCGGCGCGGGCCTTGACCCCGACATCCAGGTGATGTGGACCGGCGACGCCGTGTGCGCCGACATCACGAAGGGCACGGTGGAGCACGTGACCCCGCGCATCCGCCGCAAGCCCTTCATTTGGTGGAACTGGCCCGTCTGCGACTACTGCAAGCCGCACTTGCTCATGGGCCGCTGCTACGGCAACGACCCCACCAACGGCCCTCGCTACGGCGGCTTCGTCTCCAACCCCATGGACAAGCCCGAGGCCTCGAAGGTCCCCCTCTTTGGCGTGGCCGCCTACGCCTGGAACCCCGACGACTTCGACTCCGACCAAGCCTGGCGCGACAGCATCCGCCGCCTCTTCCCCGAGGTCGCGGCCTCGGTCCAGACGCTGGCCGACCACAATTCCAGCCAAGGCCCCAAGGCCGAGGGCTTCAACCGCGAGGAGTCCGTCGCTGTCGCGCCCGTCGTCGCGCGCCTCACCGCGGCCCTCGACGCGGGGCAGCCCCCCGAGGCCGACGACGTCGCCGCGCTGACGCGGGAGTTCCGCCGCATCTCCCTGGCCGGCGTCGACATCGTCGCCAACTGCCAAAACCGCCTCTTCGTGGAGGAAGTGCGCGACTGGGCCGACGGCATGATGGCCTTCGGCGTCGCCGGCGCCGCGGCCACCCAGGCGCTCGGCGGGCAACTGCCCCCGCAGGAGGCCCTCGCGGCGATCCGCGCCTGGCGCGACCAGCGCCGCGTCCTCTCCGAACGCCACGCGGCCAAGCCCTTCTCCGAGGGCATCGTCCTCTCCTCGCGCGTCCTCGCGCCCTATCTCGACAAGGCCGAGGCGGCCCTCCGCCGCATGGCCGAACGCTAAGCGCAACGAAGGGGACGGCCATGCCGCTGAACATCATCCGGGACGACCTCACGCGCGTCAAGGCCGACGCCTTGGTGACCGCCGCCAACGAGTGGCTCGCCGGCGGCGGGGGCGTCGACGGCGCCATCCACCGCGCGGCCGGGCCGGAGCTCCTGGCCGAGTGCGCCAAGCTGGGCGGCTGCCCCACGGGCGAGGCGCGGATCACGGGCGCGGGCCGCCTGCCCTGCAAGTTCGTCATCCACGCCGTCGGCCCGGTCTGGGAGGGCGGCACCCACGGCGAACGCGAGCTCCTGGCCTCGTGCTACCGCGCAGCCTTGACGCTGGCGGTGAAGCACAAATGCAAATCCGTCGCCTTCCCGCTCATCTCCGCCGGCGTCTACGGCTACCCCAAGGAGGAGGCCCTGCGCGTGGCCGTCGAGACGATCGGCGCCTTCCTGCGTGGGCACGAGCTGGAGGTTACGCTGGTTCTCTTCGACGCCGCCTCCTTCCAGGCCGCCGACTCCCGCTTCGCCGACATCAAGAGCTACATCGACGACCGCTACGTCGGCGAGCACGAGGACGCGCCGAACCTGCGCTCGCGCCGCGAACGCGAGGCCCACGCCCTGAGCCTCCTCCTGCTGGAGAAGGACGTCGAGGTCCATTACCACGAGGCGCGCCCGGCCAGTCGCCGCCCGCCCAAGCCGAAGGCGCCGTTGCCCGCCTCCGCGCTGAAACCCGTGCCGCTGGAGACGGTGCTGGGCAAGCTCGCGGAAACCTTCTCGCAACGCCTCTTGCGGCTCATCCGCGAACGCGGCCTGACGGACGTGGAGGCCTACCGCCGCGCCAACGTCAGCCGCAAGGTCTTCTCCAAGATCCGCAGCAACAAAGACTACCACCCCAGCCGCGCGACGGCCTGCGCCTTCGTCATCGCCCTCGGCCTCTCCGCCGACGAGGCCCGCGCCCTCCTCCTCTCGGCCGGTCTCGCGCTGAGCAACGCAAGCAAGTTCGACCTCATCGTGCAATACTTCGTGGAGCGCGGCGAGACCGACGTCCTGAAGGTGAACGAAGCCCTCTTCTCCTTCGGTCAGCCCCTCCTCGGCGGCGCCTGATTCCGGCCGCGGAATTTGGAAGCGCAGAAGCGCAAGGGCTGGGCACGTTAGTGAGGCCCGAAGGGCCGAACGGTGAAGTGCCCAGGCCCCTGTGCCCCTTTGCGTCTTCGCGGAAAAACGCGCCACCTTTCCGAGCCCCTTAAAATGTCGCCCGCCGGGCGACCTTTTCTTTCTTGCGATGTCGTATCCTATGGCCATCTTGTTTGACAAACCAAGGAGATCGACATGAAGAAAGACCTGAGCGAAATCGTTTTCATCCTCGACCGCAGCGGCTCGATGAGCGGGCTCGAGGCCGACACCATCGGCGGCTACAACGCCCTGCTCGCGAAGCAGCGCGGCGAACCCGGCGAGGCGCGCCTCTCAACCGTGCTCTTCAACCACGACACCGAGGTACTCCACGACCGCGTGGACATCCGCGCCGTCGCCCCCCTGACCGACCGCGACTACCGCGTCGGCGGCAGCACGGCCCTCCTCGACGCCATCGGCGGCGCCATCGACCACATCGGGCGCATCCACAAGCACGCCCGCCCCGAGGACCGCCCCGCGCACACCCTCATCGTCATCGCCACCGACGGCATGGAGAACGCCAGCCACCGTTACTCCGGCCGCGAGATCAAGAAGATGATCGAGCGCCAGCGCGACAAATACGGCTGGGAATTCCTCTTCCTCGGCGCCAACGTCGACGCCTTCGCCGACGCCGAACGCCTCGGCATCGACCGCGACCACGCCACCAACTACCACGCCGACAGCGTGGGCGTGCAGGCCTGCTACTGCGCAATCGCGGAATCCGTCTCCGAGGTCCGCAGCGGCCGCCGTCTGGACAAATCGTGGAAGCGGGAGGTCGAGGGCGACTTCGAGCGGCGCAAACCCCGCCGCTGAGCGGGGTGGGGCACCCTGTAGGAGAAAAAAGATAAAGCCGGCGGCGGGGAACCCAACCACTCCCCGCCGCCCTTTTCGCGCGACGCGACCGGGCGACGTAAGAGGGAAACCGCAGATTCCGCAGATTAGGGCAGATTTGTGGCGTGCTACCGCACGCCGTCCTATTTGTCCCATTGGTCCTATTGGTCCTACCCTGCTGTCGAGAGCGTCTTTGTGGAAAAGAGCCCCACCCGTCGCCCCGCAGGGGCGCCCTGCATCTCCTGCATTTCCTGCATCTCCTGCACGCCCCGGGGTGTGGGGGCTTGGCCCCCACCGCCGCCAACCAAGCCTCCAAACTTCCAAGCTTCCGGAATGGGCCGCCTTGGCGGCCCATTCCAAATAAGTCATTGTTCATTTCCGAAACCCTTAAGGGTCTGGCCCAAAACCCTTAGGGTTTCACCTCAAAACCCTTAGGGTTTCGCCACCGACCCTTTAGGGATTCGAAGAGGGGGAGCGTGCAAAGGTGGGGCGGGTGTGCTATTCTAATGGCACGTTGCGGGAGAGCCGCGATACCACTGCGCTTTGCGCAAACAAGGTTGCTTACGGGAAACGTAGGAAATTTCATCGGTTGAGCAACGTGTTTGGCGAGGCGTGCCGTTATCGGCACGTCTTCTTTGCACGTGTTCAACCGAAGGTTTCCTACGACCGCCCGTAAGCACGTCAAGGAAGGCGTGCTTTTTTAATGGCGAAGGCCAAAGAAACGGAACAGAAGTTGATCAAGTCCCGCAAACGTGTGCGGGACCACGGGGAGGTCTTCACCCCCGATTGGCTCGTCCGCGACATGTGCGACCTGGTGGCCGCCCAATGCGCCGATGTCGGCACCCGCTTCCTGGAGCCCGCCTGCGGCGATGGCAACTTCCTGGTCGAGATTCTCCGCCGCAAGCTCGCCGCCGCTCGTGCCCTGGTCGGCGGTCGTACGGACACCGCCCGCTTCCGCCGCGAGGCCTTCCGCGCCCTCACCTCCCTCTACGGCATCGACATCCTCCCCGACAACGTCTCCGCCTGCCGCGCCAACCTCCTGCGCACGTGGGCCGCCGCCCACAACGCCAAGCTCCGCCGCGGTGCGCGTTGGGCCGGGTGCGAGCAGTCCGCGCGGTTCGTCTTGGAATGGAACATCCTCCACGGCAACACCCTGAAGCCGGACGGCTCGGAGGAGACCCCCGCCGTCGTCTTCGTGGAGTGGCAGTGGACGGATGACGTCGTGTGCGGGACCGAGGAACGCCTCTCCGCGTTGCTCCAAGAGGCCGACGCCGATTCCCTCTTTTCCGTCCGCGACTGCGGCAACGTCATCGGCCCCTTGCCCTATTGGATGCTTGGCGGGGAGCTCCCCGCCCCTGAGCGATCCGCCCCTGCCGAGCCGCCCATGCCGCCCAAACTGCGCCGCTTCGAGGGTGGGATGGCGGAAATCCGTGCCGACCAGTCTCTTCAATTTCTACTCGCTCTGTAAGGAGAACCCCCATGGAACAACCCGAGACGAAGCGCAATCCGGATGTGTTGGAGTGTCTGGCCAACCTCTCGAACGACGAGGTCTTCACGCCCCCGCGCGTGGCCAACGCCATGCTCGACCTGTTGCCGCAGGACCTTTTCCGCGACCCCAAGGCGACCTTCCTCGACCCCTGCTGCAAGAGCGGCGTCTTCCTCCGCGAAATCGCCAAGCGTCTCATTGTGGGCTTGGAACCGGTCTTCCCCGACTTGCAGAAACGCCTCGACCACATCTTCCAGAAACAACTCTTCGGCTTCGCCATCACGGGGTTGACCGCCTTTGTCGCCCGCCGCACGGTCTACTGCACCAAGTTCGCCGACGGCGACTACGCCATCTCGCACTTTGACACCCCCGAGGGCAACATCCTCCTGCCCCCCGCTGAACATGTGTGGAAAGGTGAGCGTTGCAAAATCTGTGGAGCCTCCTACGAGGTCTTCGAGGACCGCACCGAGTCTCACGCTTACGCGTTCATCCACGGCATCAACCCAGAAACGGTCTTTGACATGAAGTTCGACGTTATCATTGGCAACCCGCCCTATCAATTGGACGACAGTAGCGATAGCGCAAGTGCGACCCCAATCTACAATCTATTCGTGGAGAAAGCGATAGCGCTTAATCCTAAGCATGTTGTCATGATTATCCCTGCCAGATGGTTCACAGGGGGCAAAGGTCTTGCTGACTTTCGCGATATGATGTTTCATGATGAACGGCTGGCGACTATCGTCGACTACTTTGATTCCAAGCTTTGCTTTGGCAGGGAAGTGGACATCTCCGGTGGGATTTGTTACTTCCATTGGCAACACAACCACACGGGTCCATGCGTGTTCCGAAATGTGACCAACAATGGAATCTCCGAGACGACTCGTCCATTATTGGAAGTGGGTGTGGATGGCTTTATCCGCTTCAATAAAGCGCTCTCAATTATTCGCAAGGTTCGCGAGAGAAGAGAACATTCATTTAGTCTGCTAGTAAGTGAAAGGCGTCCTTTTGGGTTGACTACTCAGGTTTTGGGGCACGTGACCAAAGAAAGACAAGACGTAAGGATTTACGTCAGTAAGAACGTAACCTCAGAGAAGCGTTATATTGCTCGTGCTGATGTCCCGGAGAGGCAGTCATGGGTTGACCGTTGGAAGGTCTTGTGTGGACGAGCGTATGGGGAACGAGACGCGTTTCCTTATTTTGCGCTGGGAAAACCCTTTTTGGCAGAACCAAAATCGTGCTGCTCTGAAACCTATATCGTTCTTGGCGTGTACAATGACCGTACAAAAGCTGAGAATGTGATGAGCTATGTCCGAACGCGTTTCTTCCGATTCTTGGTGTTGCTTCTAAAGAACACGCAAGACGCCCCTCGCCGAGTCTACAAGCTTGTGCCGATGCAGGACTTCAGCAAGGCGTGGACGGACGCGGAGCTGTACGCGAAGTATGGGCTGACGGATGAGGAGATTGCGTTCATTGAGAGCATGGTGAAGCCAATGGAGGTGTGAGATGGCGAAGGCGTTTGTGCTTGAGGGGCGGGCCGCGGTGCGGCCGATGATTTATGCCTACACGCTGAAGGCGGAGGGTTATGGGGATCTGCTGAAGGTGGGCTACACGGAGCGCGACGTGGAGACGCGCGTGCGGGAGCAGGTGGCGAACATCAAGCTCCCCTTCGCCATCCACAAAATCGTCCTGCGGGAGTCTGCGATGCGGCGGGATGGATCGACCTTCGACGACCACGCGGTACACCGTCTGCTGAAGCGGCACGGGGTGAAGCGTCCGGACGGGGAGTGGTTCCGGTGCGGGGTGGATGTGGTTCGGGCGGCCATCGCGGCGGTGCGGAACCGGACGGATTATGCGGTGGCACGGACGCGGGACTTTGGGATGCGCCC
>DVOR01000248.1 GCA_018713405.1 Candidatus Spyradenecus faecavium
CTCGAGGGGCTCCCCGACAACCAGCACTACATCAAGCGCCTCTGCGGCCGACCCGGCGACACCGTCGCGCTCAGGCCCGGGGACTCCTACCTCTACGTCAACGGGGAGCGCGCCAGGAGCCCGCGGTTGCTGGAGTTCATCGCCCGCCACGGCCGCCCCTGGGAGGGTTCCCCGCCCTACCCCGGCTATCAGCCGCGCCCCGTCTACGCCCCGGGCCCGGACGGCCGCCCCCTCCCCGTGCCGGCGCCCGCGCAGACCTTCGACCTCGGTCCCGGCGAGTATCTCGCCCTCGGCGATAACTCCGACAACAGCCTGGACAGCCGCTACTGGGGCGCCGTCCCCGCCGAGAACCTGCTCGGCCCCGCCACCTTCGTCCACTGGCCTTTCACCTCTCCCCGTTGGGGGAGCATCCGATAGGAGGTCCCCATGTCCCAGCCCACCCTTCCCCCGCCCTCCGCGTATGACGTGCTGATCGTCGGCGCCGGCCCTTGGGGGTGCGTCGTCGCCCGCGAGCTGGCCGAGGCCGGCAAGCGCGTCCTCGTCCTCGAGGCCCGGAGCCTGCCCGGCGGCAACGCCCGCAGCGCCGTCGACCCCAAGACGGGCATCGAGTGCCACTGCTACGGCGCCCACATCTTCCACACCTCCGACCAGGGCGTGTGGGACTACGTGAACCGCTTCGTCTCCTTCACGGGCTACCGCCACCGCGTCCTCACCAAGCACGCCGGCCACACCTACTTCATGCCTCTGGGCTTGGCGTTGGTCAACGCCTTCTACGGCACCGACCTCACCCCCGCCGAGCTCCCCGCCTTCATCGCCGCCGAGGTCGCCAAGGCCGGCCTCTCGGGCGAGCCCCGGAACCTCGAGGAGCAGGCCATCTCCCTCATCGGCCGCCCCCTCTACGAGGCCTTCATCAAGGGCTACACCCAGAAGCAGTGGAACGCCGACCCCAAGGACCTGCCGGCCTTCATCATCCGCCGCCTGCCCGTCCGCGTCAGCTACGACACCGGTTACTTCTCCGACCCCTGGCAGGGCGTCCCGCTCCAGGGCTACCAGGCCCTCTACGAGCGCCTCCTCGACCACCCCGGCATCACCGTCCGCTACGGCGTGGACTACCTCCCGCTCCGCGACGCGCTCCCCGCCGACAAGCCCACCTTCTACAGCGGCCCCATCGACGCCTACTTCGCCTTCCGCCACGGCCCCCTCCCCTGGCGCGGGCTCCGCTTCGAGTGGGAGACCAAGCCCGTCCAGGACTGGCAGGGCACCACCGTCATGAACTACGCCGACGCCGACGTCCCGTTCACCCGCATCCACGAGTTCAAGCACTTCCACCCCGAGCGCAAGGCCGTCTTCGAGAGCGCCCAGACCGTCATCTGCCGCGAGTTCCCCGCCGACTGGAAGCCCGGCGACATCCCCTACTACCCCGTCAACACCCAGGCCTCCGCCGACCTCCTCGCCAAGTACCAGGCCGACGCCGCGCAGTGCCCCAACGTCGTCTTCGGCGGCCGCCTCGGCGAATACCGCTACTACGACATGGACAAGGTCATCCGCCGCGCCCTCGACCAAGCCCACGCCTGGCTCGACGCCCACCGCTGAGCGCGGCGAGACGAAAAAGCCCCGGCCTTTCGGTCGGGGCTTTTTTGCCGTTGGGCGGGGGCTCACATCTGAGCCATCGCGGAACGGGAACGGGCGCGGATGCGAGCACGCGCGGATTTGCGACGGGCCTTTTCGCAAGGCTTCTCGTAGTAACGGGTCGCACGGAGCTGCTTGATCAGACCCTCCTTGTCGAGGATCTTCTTCAGGCGCTTCAGGCCGCGCTCCACGGACTCGCCCTTTTTCAGACGAACCATGATCATGTTTGCTCACCTCCTTTCGTAGTCTCCGCCGGGACTCCGGCGAATTGGCCGCATAGTATAGCACAATCATCCCGCGGAGGAAAGGCTTTTTATCACGTCCGCGGCCAAAAGGAGACCGGCGGACGCGGTGACGGGCATGAGCGAGCCGAGCGGGGCTCCGGGAATCTGCGGCGCGGCGGGCTCGCGCGACCAGACGCACCGCACGCCCCGCTCGAGGCCGAGGGCGCGCAGCCCCTGCCGCACGCGGCGGGCCAGGGGGCAGACCTGCGTCTTGGAAAGGTCGGTGACGCACAGGGCCGAGGGGTCGCGCTTGCGCGCCGCGCCCATCGCCGACCACGCGGGGAGGCCGCGGCGCAGGCACTCGGCCAACAGGGCGAGCTTCGCGGGCACGTCGTCGATCGCGTCCACCACGGCCTGCGGCGCGGCGCGGTCGAGCAGGGCGCCCACGTTCGCGGCGTCCACCCGCAGGCGCTCCGCCGTCGCGGCGCAGGTCGGGGCGACGTCGCGCAACCGCGCGGCGGTGGCGTCGGCCTTGGGCTGGCCGAGGATGGAAAGGGCGGCGAAGGGCTGGCGGTTGAGGTTGGAGGGCTCGAAGACGTCGCCGTCCACGAGCCAGAGTTCCCCCACCCCGCTGCGGGCGAGCGCCTCGACGCACGCCCCGCCGACGGCCCCCAGCCCCACCACCAACACGCGGGCCGCGCGAAGGCGCGCCATCGCCTCGGCCCCCAACAGCGCCTCCGCGCGCAACAAGGTCTCGCTCATAGGTCAGGCTCCAGGAACGCGCGCAGGGAGGCGTCAAGCTGCGCCCGCGGGCCGCGCGCCAGCCACAGCGCCTCCATCTCGCGGGCCAGGCGCGCGCGTTCGTCCGCCAAGCCCGCTTCGCCGAGCGCGCGCCGCACGGCCAACCGCTGCAGGCCCAACGCGTGGCGTGCCTCGCGGGCCAAAAGGGAATCGCCAAGCGCCGCGCCCGCCTCGGCCAACGCGTCCAGCTCCGCCACGGTCGCGCGCAGGGCCTCGTGGTCGAAGGCCGGGGCCTCGGCGCGCGGCAGGTTGTAGGCCCGGAAGAGAAGGGTCGAGTTGCCGGCCTCGGCCTTGGCGGTGCGGTAGGTGTCGCCCAGGCGCAGGAGGAAGCCGCCCAGCCCGGGCACGCCCACCAGGCGGTCAAGGTCGTCCATCGTGCGGCCCGCGGCGAGGGCAAAGGCGGGCAGGCTCACGGCGAGGGGCTGCCAATGGCCCGCGTCGCCCCAGTCCACGAGGAGCAGGCCCTCCGCGCCGGATGCCTCGGCGTTGCGCAGGTTCGCCAGCAGGTTCGCGGTGCGCCCGCAGAAGGAACGCCACGAGGAGGTGCCCGGCGCGACGAGGGTGCGCAGGCCCGCGGCCCTCAGCGTCGCCACGCCGCCGGCCAGGTCGTCCGTCGCCTCGTAGCCCCAGACAACCCAATCCGCGTCGCCGAGGCGCTCGGCGGCCAGCGGGATGGCCTCGGGATGGCGCAGGAGCATGTCGGCCCAGAACTCGGGCCGCTTGCCGTGGCGCCGCGCGACGTCGGCCATGCGCGAGAGGTGGTCGACGTAGAGCCGCGCCTTGTCGCGCCCCGCGGAACGGCCTTGGCCCAGGTCGAAGACCTCGTCGCCGCCCAGGTTCGCCGCGTCGGCGTGGGGGAAGCAGGGCAGGAGCGCCTCGAGCAGCCCCTCGGCGAAGGCCACGGCCTCGGGGTCGGTGGGGCAGAGTCCCGTCGGAATCTCCTGGACGCTCCCCCACGGCGTGCGCGCGCCCCCTTGCGGCAGTTCCGCGAAGCGACGGTACGTCGGCAGGCGGAACCACCGCTCGAAGTGGCCCAGGGTGTTTTGGTTCGGCACGAGGGTGACGCCGCGCGCCGCGCAGACGTCGCCCAACCGCAGGAGCGCCTCGGGCATGTAGGGGTCGATACCGCGCCAGACGGCCTCATGCCCCGGGTAGGCGAAGACGTTCTCGATGTAGAGTTCCAGCCGGTCGTAGCCGAGCGCGGCCAGCAGGCCGGCCAGCCATTCCAGCGTCTCGAGGGAGTAGACCCGGTTGCGCGACACGTCCAGCATCACCCCGCGCGGGGCGCGTACAAAAAAGCCCCCCGGCGACGCGGGGCCGCGCGGGGGAACGTCAGCCGTGGGCAGACCGCTCACAGCGTGGGGGCGCACGCCTCACCCTCGGTCAGGCGGCGGTAGCACTCGGCGTAGATGGCCTGCGTCTTGGCGATGACCTCGTCGGGCAGGGCCGGAGCCGGCGGCTGGTGGTTGAAGTGAATGGCATCGAGCCAATCGCGCACGAACTGCTTGTCCATGCTCGGCGGGTTCGCGCCCACGGCGTAGGTGGACTTGTCCCAGAAGCGGGAAGAGTCGGGGGTCAGCGCCTCGTCGGCGAGGATTACGTTGCCGGCCTCGTCCAGGCCGAACTCGAACTTCGTGTCCGCCAGGATGATGCCGCGGGCCTCGGCGTGCTCGGCGGCCGCCTTGTAGAGGGCGATGGAGAGGTCGCGCAGCTTGCCGGCCAGCTCCGCGCCGATGTCCTGCGCCATGTGCTCGACGGTCACGGCCATGTCATGGTCGCCGATGGCGGCCTTGGTGGTCGGCGTGAAGAGCACCTCGTCGAGCTTGGAGGCATTCTGGTAGCCCGCGCGGAGCGGCTGGCCGTTGACCGTTCCGGACTTCTTGTACTCCGCCCAGCCCGAGCCGGTGAGGTAACCGCGCACGATGCACTCGTAGGGGACGACCTTCAGCTTGCGCACCAGCATGGAGCGGCCCTGGAGCTCGGGGAGCGCGTTGAACGGCGCGGGATACTCCGCCACGTTGTCCGTGATGAGGTGGTTCGGGCACAGCCCCGCGAGCTTGCGGAACCAGAAGACGGAGATGCCGTTGAGCACCTTGCCCTTGCCCGGGACGCCATCGTCCATGATCACGTCAAAAGCGCTCAGGCGATCAGTCACCACGATGAGCATCTTGTCGCCCAAATCGTAGATGTCGCGCACCTTGCCCTGGATTTTCTGCGTGCCGGGGACCTCGATCTCCATCAGCGCGCCGCGTTTGTCAAACTTCATATCGGCTCCTTGTTGAACTCCCCCCATTATATCACAATGCCCGCCCCCTTTCCGCCCCCACCCCGCCCAATAGGGCGGGGGAAAAGCATGGGGGACACAGAATGGCACGGAGGAGAACAGAGGCTCACAGAGGCCCACAATGACGCAAGGGGACCGCAGATTCCGCAGAGTGGGGCAGATTAGAGACGTGCTGCCACACGCAGTCCGCACCAAAAGCAGCTTGGCGGTCTAGAGGCTTGGACACTTGCTCTCGGCGCGCCATCCTAGTTGTCCTATTGGCCCAATTCGCCCTATCGCGTCGCCTGGCGTATCTTGGTCAGGCACGTCCGCAGGATGTGCCGAGGGTGCAGGGCGAACGGCGGGGGCGTGGGACCTGATCACCTCTGCCGAGACGTGAGGCAGCGCCTCCATCCTCCTAACCAAGCCTCCAAACCTCCAAGTTCCCCAACTTCTGAATCCGTCCCGCCGAGAGGCGGATTCTGCATAAGTG
The DNA here is from genome assembly GCA_018713405.1 of Candidatus Spyradenecus faecavium. Taxonomy (GTDB): domain Bacteria; phylum Verrucomicrobiota; class Kiritimatiellia; order RFP12; family DVOR01; genus Spyradenecus; species Spyradenecus faecavium. The sequence continues at coordinate 5,411 of DVOR01000248.1, forward strand.
TAGATGAATTTCCGAAACCCTTAAGGGTTTGCCTCGAAACCCTTAGGGTTCTGGGTCAAAACCCTTAGGG
>DVOR01000249.1 GCA_018713405.1 Candidatus Spyradenecus faecavium
ATCGGGGACGTGGTGAGCATCCAGCACCTGGAGCAGGTGGGCTACATGCACGCGGCGCACAGCTTCTGCCGCGGCAACTGGGGCAACACCGAGCGCGCCACGCCGATGATCCTGCAGAAGTGCTGCCACGACTTCGACCAGTTCGTCTGGTGGCTGGGCGGGCGCAAGTGCACGGGCGTCTCGAGCTTCGGCGAAACCTCGCTCTTCAACGCGGCGCATCGCCCCGAGGGCGCGCCGGCGCGTTGCCTGGACTGCCCGGCGGCCATCGAGCGCAAGTGCCCCTTCTCCGCGCGGAAGATCTACCTGGAGCGGCAGGACTGGCGGTACCCCTTCGTCGACAAGTCCGACGCCGCGATGGAGAAGATGCTCCGCGAGGGGCCGTACGGCCGGTGCGTCTACGCCTGCGACAACGACGCCGTGGACCACCAGGTGGTGAACCTGCGCTTCGAGGGCGGCGTGACCGTGGCGCACCAGATGGAGAGCTTCACCTACGCCGGCGGCCGCAAGACGCGCGTCTTCGGCACGCGCGGCGAGATCGTCGGCGACGGCCGCACGCTGACCATCCACCATTTCGACACGCGCACCACCGAGCTGTGGGACAGCGCGCTGGAGGCCGGCCTGGCCCAGGGCTCCGGCCACGGCGGCGGCGACTACGGCCTGATGGACGAGCTCGTGCGCCTGCTCACCGAGGGCGACCCCGCGACCTTCCCGGCCATCTTCGAGGCCTCGCTGGAAAGCCACCGCATCGCCTTCGCCGCCGAGGCCAGCCGCCGCGCGCAAGGCGCCCTCATGCTCGCGAAATAAGAGAAAAGAAGAATGGGAAAGGAAAGGCAGGAAAGGCCGTGGGGCGCCGCCCCACACCCCGGCAGGGAGAAGTTCTCCCTGCACCCCCGGCACGTCTGCGACGTGCCCAACCTGCCCTAAGAGAAAGCGAAGACCGACCATGGACAAGCGGAAAATCATCGTGACGAGTGCGTTGCCGTACGCGAACGGCGCGCTCCACCTGGGCCACCTGGTGGAATACCTGCAGACCGACTTCTGGGCGCGCTACCAGCGCATGATGGGGCACGACGTGGTCTACGTCTGCGCCGACGACACCCACGGCACGCCCATCATGATCCGCGCCCGCCAGGAGGGCACCACGCCCGAGGCCGTCATCGCCCGTTCCTACGAGGCCCGGGTGAAGGAGTTCGGCGCCTTCGAGATGGGCTTCGACCGTTACGGCTCCACCAACTGCGAGGAGAACCGCATCCTCTCCGAGCAGATCTACCTCCGCCTGAAGGAGCGCGGCCTGATCTCCTCGCGCCCCGTCAACCAGCTCTACTGCGAGCGCTGCGGGATGTTCCTGCCCGACCGCTTCGTCAAGGGCACCTGCCCCCGCTGCGGCGCGCCCGACCGCGACGGCGACAACTGCTCGGTCTGCGGCGCCACCTACAACACCACCGAGCTGAAGGACCCCCACTGCGCCATCTGCGGCGGCACACCCGTCATGCGCCAGAGCGAGCAGCTCTTCGTGGAGCTCGAGCCCTGCCGCGACTTCCTCAAGCGCTGGCTCCCCGACCACACCGACAAGGGTACCGCCGAGAAGCTCCTCGAGTGGTTCAACGAGCCCCTCCGCGGCTGGAACATCTCCCGCGACGCCCCCTACTTCGGCTTCAAGATCCCCGGCTACGACGACAAGTACTTCTACGTCTGGCTCGACGCCCCCATCGGCTACATGGCCACCCTCTGGGCCTGGGCCAAGGAACGCGGGCAGACCCTCGAGGACTGGTGGCAGGACCCCAAGGCCGAGATCTACCACTTCATCGGCAAGGACATCGTCCGCTTCCACTGCCTCTTCTGGCCCTCCGAGCTCGAGAACGCCGGCTACCGCACCCCCACCCAGGTCTTCGTCCACGGCTTCCTCATGGTCAACGGCGCCAAGATGTCCAAGAGCGAGGGCACCTTCATCTCCGCCGCCACCTACCTCAAGCACCTCCCCGCCCAGGCCCTCCGCTTCTACTACGCCTGCAAGCTCAACGGCACCGTCGACGACATGAACCTGGACCTGAAGGACTTCGTCGGCCGCGTCAACTCCGACCTCGTGGGCAAGATCACCAACCTCGCCTCCCGCGGCGCCCAGATGCTCAACAAGAGCTGCGGCGGCCGCCTCGGCGCCATCGACCCCGACAGCCGCGCCCTCCTCCAGGCCTGCCGCGCCCAGCTCCCCGAGCTCCTCGACGCCTACGAGCGGCGCGACTTCTGCCGCGCCATGGTCCTCGTCCGCGAGTGGGCCGACAAGGCCAACCAGCTCTTCGACGCCAAGATGCCCTGGAAGCTCGTCAAGGAAGACCCCGACGCCACCCGCGACGTCCTCACCGGCACCCTCAACCTCTTCCGCCTCATGGCCATCGCCCTCAAGCCCGTCCTCCCCGCCTACGCCGCCAAGGTCGAGGCCCTCTTCGGCGAGGCCCCCTACGCCTTCGCCGACGCCGCACGCGACCTCGAGGACCGCCCCATCGCCCCCTACGAGCACCTCGCCGCACGCATCGACCCCAAGGCCGTCGAGGCCATGGTCGCCGAGACCAAGGCCCAGTCCGCCGCCAAGCCCGCCCCCAAGCTCTCCGAGCAGGACGTCAAGAAGGGCATCCGCCAGCTCGCCCACGCCCCCGCGCAGGCCACCTTCCCCGAGCCCCTCGCCGACACCGTCGCCATCGACGACTTCGCCAAGCTGGACCTCCGCCTCGCCACCGTCCTCGCCGCCGAGCCCGTCCCCGAGTCCGACAAGCTCCTGCGCCTGACCCTCGACGTCGGCGAGGCCAAGCCCCGCACCGTCTTCGCCGGCATCAAGAAGCACTGCCCGCCCGAGTCCCTCCCCGGCACGCAGGTCGTCATGGTCGCCAACCTCGCCCCCCGCAAGATGCGCTTCGGCGTCTCCGAGGGCATGGTCCTCGCCGCCCAGGGCCCCGACGGCGCCCTCGCCCTCCTGCGCCCCTCCGCCCCCCTCCCCAACGGCGC
>DVOR01000250.1 GCA_018713405.1 Candidatus Spyradenecus faecavium
GTATAAGAGACAGGGGCCTGCCCTTTCAGGGATGCCGGCGGGGGTCAGTCCTCCAGACGGCAGAAGTAGTCGACGGCTTTGGCCTCGCGGCGGATGATTGCCTCGGCGTCGCCTTTCTCGACGCCTTCGCGGGCGCATTCCTTGAGGTGGTTGACCAGAAGAAGCTGTCCCACGCGGTGCAGCGCGCTCTTGGCGGCGCTGACCTGGAGGATGATGTCCGCGCACGCGGCCTTGCGATCGATCATGCGGCCGATGCCGTTGCACTGGCCGATGATTTTGTTGAGGCGGCGATGGATCGCCTCGATGTCCAAGTCGGTGGGTTCTTCCTGTCTCATGTTTTCGCCTTTTCTGTTTTCGCTTTTTTCGGTTTCATCGGATACGCTCCGATGCCCAACCAATGCCTCTATTGTACTACACAAGGAGACGTGCTGACAATAGATTTTTGGCGGCTTGGGGGTGGATGCAAAAGGATGCGGCCCCCGGGGTTGCCGGGCGCCGCACCGTGTGCGAGGCGGGTTGGGGGCCTATCAGTTGCCGCTGCTGCCGCCCTCGAGGAAGGCGAAGGTGGCGTCGCCTTGCTTGATGTCGCTCAGCTTGCCCGAGCCACGGCCGGGGACGATGTCGCGCATGATGACGTCGCCGCCCGCGAAGTCGGCCGCGGAGCCGTCCTTGTAGATGAGGACGCAGCCGTCCTGGCCGAAGGGCTCGTTGGTCGTCAACAGCGTGGAGTAGTCGGCGGAGACGTCGTCGCCGGCGGTGTTGATGAGGTTGGTGCAGTTGAAGTTGCGGGAGATCAGGACGGGGGTGTTGCCGGGGGCCTGGCGGACGTTCTTGGCGATGACCCAGGCGCAGTTCTCCTGGTTGATGGTCGTGCCGGTGGCCTCGTAGTAGCCTTCGGCGACGAGGTCGGAGGGCTCGATCTCCTTCAGCACTTTCTTGCGCTCGCGCTGCTCGGGATCGGTCTGCGACATGAAGAGGGCCTCGGTGAAGTAGTCCTCGGTGGAGCTGAAGGGCCGGAACATGTCGGGGCCGTTGGAGGGCTTGGAGCCACCGTAGTTGGCGGCGGCGTCGGAGGGCCAGGCATAGCCGCGGTAGACGCCCGTCTGGTCGGCGGTGATGATGGCCTGGACGATGTGGCGGCCGGTCTGGGCCATGCCGGAGCGGCGGGCGGAGGCCAACGCGCCGGTGATGGGGCCGAAGAGGGAGCCGGCCAGGATACCGATGATCACGATGACGACGAGCAGCTCGATCAGCGTGAAGCCTTGTTTGCGGGTGACTTTCATGTCAGTACTCCTTTTCTCGATTGGTTCGGGCCGAACTGCCCTCGCACATGAAGAATCTTAGCAAAGCGTCCCCCCCGCGGTCAAGCGGGAAAATCGAGAGAACAGGGAACGGGGAAGCACGGGTCAGGCGAGGCGGACGACGAGGGCGCAGGCGGTGGCCCAGGCGGCGAGGAGGCCGAGGAGGGCGGGGTCGAGCAGGAGGCGCTCGGGATTGGCCGCGCGGCGCTCGGCGTAGGTCAGGCGCAGGCAGCGGCAGAGGCCGAGGAGCACCAGCGGCACCGTCCACACCAGGCGGTCCGTGCCGTAGAGGGCGACGGTCTCGGTGGCGAGGGTGTAGAGCGTGTAGGTGGCGAGGGTGGCGGCGGCGGAGAGGCCGATCTCGAGGTCGAGGATGCGGCCTTCGGCGGCGGAGGGGGCCTTGGCGCCCTTCTCGAAGTGGGCCGCGCGCCGCTTGCAGAGCGCGACCAGGAAGGTCAGCAGGAAGACGCAGAGGAGCAGCCACGGCGAGAGGCGCACCCCCACGGCCAGCGCGCCGGCGGCGGCGCGGGCGACGAAGCCCAGCGCCACCAGGCAGGCGCCGAGCTCGGCCACGCGCTTGGCCCACAGTGAGTAGACCGGCTGGATGAGGGCGTAGGCGAGGGTGACGGCGAGGAGCCCCCACCCCCCGAAGCGGTGCCCGTGGAACCACGCGGCGGCGAGGCCGGCGGCCAGGCAGACGAGGGCCAGCGGCACGGCCGCGCCGAGGGAGACGCGCCGCGCGGCCAGGGGGCGGCCTTTGCGGAGCGGGTCGCGGGCGTCGGCCTTGAGGTCGCAGGCGTCGTTGAAGACGTAGGCGGCGGAGGAGACGAGGGCGAAGGCGACGAGCGCCAGCCCCAGCCGTTCCTGCAGCGCCACCGCCCCGGGCAGCGCCTGCGTGGGGTCGAGCCACGCGAAGAAGGGGGCCGCCAGGAGCAGGAGGCACTTCAGCCACTGCAGCGGGCGCAGGCAGCGGAGCAGGTCGAGCGGGCGGTTGCCGTAGAGGCCCTCGCAGCCGCGGTGGTCGGACCAATCGGCGCTCTCGCCGAAGGTGCGGGCGGGGGCTTTCGGGCGCGGGCGTGCCACGCGGTGGACGGAGTTGCCGCCGGTGCGTTGGTTGGGCATCTCAGTTCTCCTTGATGGACATGAGGAACTCGGCGTTGGAGCCCGTCAGGCGCATGCGCTTGAGGAGCACGTCCATGGCCTCGCTGGGGCCGACGGGGGTGAGGGCCTTGCGCAGGGCCCAGACGCGCGCGAGCTCGTCGGGGTGGAGCAAGAGGTCCTCGCGGCGGGTGCCGGACTGCTCGATGTTGATGGCCGGGAAGATACGGCGATCGGAGAGGGTGCGGTCGAGGCGCAACTCCATGTTGCCGGTGCCCTTGAATTCCTCGAAGATGACGTCGTCCATCTTGCTGCCGGTCTCGATGAGGGCGGTGGCCAGGATGGTGAGCGAGCCGCCGTTCTCGATGTTGCGGGCGGCGCCGAAGAAGCGTTTGGGCTTGTGCATCGCGTTGGCGTCGAGGCCGCCGGAGAGGATCTTGCCGGAGTGGGGCGCGGCGGTGTTGTAGGCGCGCGCCAGGCGGGTGATGGAGTCCAGCAGGATGACGACGTCCTTGCCGCTCTCGACCTTGCGCTTGGCGACCTCGATGACCATCTCGGAGACGGCGCAGTGGCGCTGGGGCTCTTCGTCGAAGGTGGAGGCGTAGACCTGCGCCTTGGTGTTGCGCTGCATGTCGGTGACCTCCTCGGGGCGCTCGTCGATGAGGAGGATCATCAGCTCGACGTCGGGGTAGTTCGCGCTGATGGCGTTGGCGATCTTCTGGAGGAGGACGGTCTTGCCCGTGCGGGGCGGGGCGACGATGAGGCCGCGCTGCCCGAAGCCCACGGGCGTCACCAGGTCCATCACGCGGGTGGCGAGCTCGGTCTTCGAGGTCTCCAGCAGGATGCGGCGGTCGGGGAAGATGGGCGTGAGGTACTCGAAGTGGGCGATGCGCTTGGCCTGCTCCACGGGGAGACCGTTGACGAGGGAGACGTTGGCCAGGGGGAAGAAGCGGTCGCGGTCGCGCGGCTCGCGCAGGGGACCCTCCACCAGGTCGCCGGAGCGCAGGCCGTGGCGGCGGATCTGCTGCTGGCTGACGTAGACGTCCTCGGGGCACTGGATGTAGTCGTTCGCCGCCGAGCGCAGGAAGCCGCAGTCGTTCAGCACCTCGATGCAGCCGGTGGCGATGACCGTGCCGCGACGGCGGAGCCAGCTGCGGATGATGGCCATGATGACCTCGTGCCGGCGCATGTTGATGGCGTCCTCGGCCTGGTCCTGCGGGAGGAGTGCGATGAGCTGCTCGAAGGGCGCGCCCTCCAGCTCCTTCAGGTAGAGCGGCGGGGTGTCGGGCGGGAGCGCGTCCGGCGGCGGGGGCTGCGGCTGTTGCTGCTGCTGACGGTTCTGGTTGCGGCGCTCCCACTTGTTCTTGCGGTTCTGCCAGCGGCGGCCCTCCTGCGGCACAACGCCGGCGGGCGGGGCGAACTCCGGCTGCTGCGGGGCGAAGTCCTGCGCGGGCTGCGGCATGGGCTCAGGCGCGGGGGCCGGCTCCGGCGCGGGCGCGGGCGGCGGGGTCTCGGGCTGC
>DVOR01000251.1 GCA_018713405.1 Candidatus Spyradenecus faecavium
ATGTAGGGGGGGTTGGAGACGATGAGGTCGCAGGAGGCGGGGGGGAGGCCGGCGGCGCCGTCGCCGGGCTCGCAGGCGACGCGGTCCCCGACGCCGTTGGCCGCGGCGTTGGCGCGGGCGAGCGCGAGGGCGTCGGGGGAGAGGTCGACGGCGCGGACCTGAAGGGGGCGGCCTTCGGCTTTGGCGGCGAGGGCAAGGGCGATGGCGATGGCGCCGGTGCCGGTGCCGATGTCGGCGGCTTGGCGGGCGGCGGGCCAGAGGGGGTGGCTCAGGACGCGCTCGACGAGGCCCTCGGTCTCGGGGCGCGGGATGAGGGCGCCGGGGGCGACGCGGAGCTCGGCGCCGAGGAAGGGCCAGTGGCCGACGACGTATTGGAGGGGCTCGCCGGCGGCGACGCGGCGGAAGGCCCCGCGGAGGCGGGCGACGGCCTCGGGGGCGGGGCGGTCGGCGCGGCGGAGGAGGAGCGCGGCGCGGCGCAGGCCGATGGCCTCCTCGACGAGAATCTCGGCCTGGGTGGGGGCCTCGTCGGGGGGGACGCCGTGGCGGATGAGGTAGGCCGCGCCGCGGTCGACCAGGTCGCCAAGGGTGAGGGGGGCCTCAGAAGGGCATGTCGTCGTCTCGGACGTCATCTGGGGCGAAGTCGTCGGCGGGCTGGGGGATGGGCTCGCTGGAGGTGCCGTCGGGCTCAAGGCGCTCGAGCTTGAAGGCCTGGAGGTCGGTGTAGTAGCGGCCCTGGTAGAGGTTTCCGCGGAGGGAGAAGGTGACGCGGACCTTGTCGCCGGGCTTGACGGTGTCGAGGAGGGCGCAGTTGCCCTTGACCATCGCCAGCTTGATGTCCTGGGGGTAGCGGTCGTCGTCCTCGGTGACGACGAACTCGCGCTTGGTGAAGCCGCTGGGGAAGGTGCGGGTCTCCATGACCTCTTTGAGGGTGCCTTCCAGTTCGAATGCTTTGCTCATGGCGTTCCTTTAGGGTTCTTGTGCGAGGGATTCCGCGAGGCCGACGTAGGCGGCGGGGGTGAGGGCGAGGAGGCGGTCCTTGGCGGCCCGGGGGACGTCGAGGGACTCGACGAAGGCGCGGATGCCAGCGGCGTCGATGGCGTGGCCGCGGGTGAGGGCCTTGAGCTTCTCGTAGGCGTTGGGGACGCCATAGCGGCGCATGACGGTCTGGATGGGCTCGGCGAGGACCTCCCAGTTGGCGTCGAGGTCCGCGGCGAGGCGGTCGGCGTCGGGGGTGACGCGGCCCAGGCCGCGGAGGGTGCTGGCGATGGCGATGAGGGTGTAGGCGAAGCCGACGCCGATGTTGCGGATGGCGGTGGAGTCGGTCAAATCGCGCTGCATGCGGGAGACGGGGAGCTTGCGGGCGAGGTGGCCGAGGACGGCGTTGGCCAGGCCGAGGTTGCCCTCGGAGTTCTCGAAGTCGATGGGGTTGATCTTGTGGGGCATGGTGGAGGAGCCGACCTCCCCGGCGACGGCCTTCTGGCGGAGGTAGCGCATGGAGACGTACATCCAGACGTCGCGGTCGAAGGAGAGGAGGATGGTGTTCCAGCGTTGGAGGGCGTCGAAGAGCTCGGCCATGCCGTCGTGGCTCTCGATCTGGGTGGTGAGGAGGTTCTGCGTGAAGCCGAAGCCCTCGATGACGCGGCGGGAGAGGGCCTTCCAGTCGACCTCGGGGGCGGCGGAGAGGTGGGCGTTGAAGTTGCCCACGGCGCCGCTCATCTTGGCGGGGAGGCGGACGGCGTCGACCTGCTCGGCCTCGCGGCGGAGGCGGTGGGCGAAGACGGCGAGCTCCTTGCCCAGGGTGGTGGGGCTGGCGGGCTGGCCGTGGGTGTGGGCGAGCATGGGCAGGGCGCGCGTCTCGGCGGCGAGGGCGTCGAGGGCCTCCATGAGCTTGCCGCGGGCCTCGCGGAGGATGTCCAGGCCGTCGCGCAGCTGCAGGGCGTGGGCCATGTTGTTGATGTCCTCGGAGGTGCAGGCGAAGTGGACGAACTCGGCGATGCCGGCGCAGCCCTGGGGCAGGCGCTCGCGGATGAAGTACTCCACCGCCTTGACGTCGTGGCGGGTGGTGGCCTCGATGGCCTTGACGCGCTCGGCGTCGGCCAGGGAGAAGCCGTCGGCGATGGCCTGGAGGGCGGCGCGGTCGGCGGGGGTGCAGGCGCACTCGGGGAGGGCGGGCTCGTCGCAGAGCGCCAGGAGCCAGGCAATCTCGACCTGGACGCGGCGGCGGATGAGGCCGAACTCCGAGAAGACGGCGCGCAGGGGGGCGGTCTTGTCCGCGTAGCGGCCGTCGATGGGGCTGACGGCGGTGAGGGGGGAGAGGGTCAGGTCCATGGGGGTTCCTTACTTGTTCTTGTGCTGCTCGCGGGCGGCCTTGAAGGCGTCGGAGGCCTTGTCCTGGGCGGCGCGCTCGGGGAAGTTGCGGTCGGTCTCGGCGTGGCGGAGCTTCTCGAGGAGCTTGGATTGCTCGCCGGTGAGGCCCTGCGGCGTCTCGGCCACCAGGACGACGATGAGGTCGCCCTGCGGGAAGCGGCCGACGGCGGGCACGCCCTGGCCGCGCAGGCGCTGCATGGTGCCGTTGGGGGTGCCGGGGCGGACCTTGAGGGTGGCGGTGCCGTTGGGCGTCTCCACGCGCAGGTCGCCGCCGAGGGCCAGCAGCGTGGGCGAGACGCTGCGGCGCAGGATCAGGTCCTGCCCGTCGCGCTCGAAGAGGTCGCTCTCGGCCACGGAGCAGTGGACGATCAGGTCGCCGCGCGGGCCGTTGTTGGGGCCGGCGTTGCCCTTGCCCGCGACGGGGAAGGCCATGCCGTGGGCCACGCCCGCGGGGATGCGCACGTCCACCGTCTCGTCGGAGGCGACCAGGCCGTCGCCGCCGCACTTGGCGCACGGCTTCTCCACCACGGTGCCCTCGCCGTGGCACACGGGGCAGGTCTGCTGCATCAGGCCGAAGAAACCGCGGCTACGCACGGCGCCGGTGCCGTTGCACTGCTTGCAGGGCACGCGCTTGGAGCCCTTGGCCGTGCCGGAGCCGCCGCAGTCTGGGCACGCCACCGCGGCGTGGACGCGCAGGTGCTCCATCTTGCCGAAGAGGGCCTCCTCGAAGGTCAGGCGCACCACCTGCTCGGTGTCCTCGCCGCGCTGGGGGCCGGAGTCGCGACGACCGCGGCCGCCGCCGAACCCGCCGAAGTTGAAGCTGAAGCCGCCTCCGCCGGCGTCGCTGAAACCGCCTTCGAAGAATTGCTTCAAGATGTCGTTGATATCGGACATATCGAAGCCGCCGGCGCCGAAGGCGTTCTTCATGCCCTCGTGGCCGAAGCGGTCATAGGTCTGGCGCTTCTGCGGGTCGGACAGCACGGCGTAGGCCTCGGAGGCCTCCTTGAACTTGGCCTCGGCCTCCTCCTTGTTGTCGGGGTTGTGGTCGGGGTGCCACTTCATCGCCAGCTTGCGATAAGCCTTCTTGATGGTGTCGGCGTCGGCGTCGCGCGCCACGCCGAGCACCTCGTAGTAGTCGCGTTTGCGCTCGGCCATCTTACGCCTCCTCCCCGGCGGGCTGCGCGGCGGGGGCCTCGGGCGCGCCCAGCGACACGATCACCTGCGCCGGGCGCAGCACCTTGCCGCCCAGCCGCCATCCCTTGCGGAACTGGCTCACCACATGGTCCTTGGGCACCGTGGGGTGCGGCACCGCCGAGAGCGCCTCGTGCGCCATCGGGTCGAAGGCCGTCCCCTCGGCCGAGGCGTCGATCACCTCCGCCCCCGAACGCTCCAGCGCCTTGCGGAACTCCTCCGCGATCATCTTCACGCCCTGCGCGAAGGCGTCCCCCTCGGGGGCGGACTGCAACGCCAGCTCGAAATGGTCGAAGACCGGGATGAGGTCGCCCAGCAGACGCTCGTTCGCGCGGGCCGTGCGCTCCTCGAGCTCGCGGGCCAGACGCTTCTTCGCGTTGTCGAAATCCGCCACCGTGCGCAGCCACCGCTCCTTCGTCTCGGCCAGCTCGCGCTCCAAGGCCGCCACATCCGGCTTGGGCGCCTGCTCGGTCGCCTCCTGGGCCTGGGCGGGCGTCTCCTGGGGCTGCGCCTCGGCGCCGCCCTGCTTGTCCTCAACCTTCACATCTTCTTCAGCCATCGTCTTAAATCCTTTCTGGTGCCGGAAAGGGGAGTCGAACCCCTACGCCTTGCGGCTGCGGATTTTAAGTCCGCTGTGTCTGCCATTCCACCATTCCGGCCCCTCAATCGCATTATTATACCACACCGCGCAACCCCTCCGTGCAAGGAGGGGAAGCTTGGAAGTTTGGAGGCTTGGAAGTTTGGATAGGACCTCACCGGTCGCCCCGCAGGGGCGTCCTGAATCTCCTGCATCTCGTGAATCTCCTGCGTGCCGCCGGGGAGAGGGCCTTGGCCCTACCGCGCCGCCTGGCGTGTCCCGGTCAGGCACGTCCGCAGGACGTGCCATGCGGGTGCAGGGGGTGCCCACCCCCTGCCGGGGCGTGGGGCGGCGCCCCACACCACCCCCCATTCTGCATAAGTCCACATCTTTTTCCGAAACCCTTAAGGGTCTGCCTCGAAACCCTTAGGGTTTCACCTCAAAACCCTTAGGGTTTCACCTCCGACCCCTTAGGGTTTCGCGGAGGGGGAGGGGCGGCCAGGAAGCGCCGGAGGGTCTCCACGCTGACGTGCAGGCGGCGGGCGATGCGGGCACGCGGGAGCCCCTGCGCCAAGAGCCGGCGCACCGTGTCGGCGTGCGGGGTGAGGCGCGAGCTCCGGCTGCCCTCGGGCCGGCCCAGCCGCCCACCCTCCGCGCGGCGCCGCGCCAAGGCCTCGCGCGTGCGCTGGGAGATGAGGTTGCGCTCAATCTCCGCCGAGATGCCCAGCGCGAAGGCCAGGACCTTGCTCGGGATGTCGTCGCCCAGGCGGTAATTGTCCTTGATCGTCCACACGCGGATGTCACGCTGCAGGCAATGGTTGAGCACCTCCAGGATCATGAAGAGCGAACGGCCCAGACGCGACAGCTCCGAGCAGAGCAGCAGGTCGCCGCCGTGCGCGTGCCGCAACAGCTTGCCCAGCCGCCGCCGCCCCCACGGCTTCGTCCCCGAGACGGTCTCCTCGATCCAGCGGTCGATGCGGAGCCCCTGATGGGCACAGAAGCGTTTGATTTCGAAACGCTGGTTCTCGACGGTCTGCTTGTCGGTGGAGACGCGGATATAGCCGTAGGTCATTGGGGTCTTTCCCTGGGTGTGGAGGTGTCGTTGTCCATGCGCTGGCGATGCGCCGGCCCCCATTGTACCGATTGCCCGCCCACCTTGCCACAGTCCCCCGCGCGCGCCTCCCGGCCCCGCCCGCCGCGCCCCGCCGCCGGGAGGCCCGCGCCCTCCCCTTTTGTAAGTCTTTTTTCGCCGAAAGGCCTCCCTGTAACTTTTTTCTCCCGTTTGTAACTTTTTTCGCCTTTCGCCTTTTCGCCCCTCCTTGCCGAATTGCCCCCGCTGTGATAGACTGTTGTGCGTTTTCAAGGGCCCTTTCGGCCCTCTTGCCCGTAAGCGTTTGTCTGCGGTGTGTCTGTTCCCGGACGAATGGGTGCACGTGCGACAGACAGAAAGGTGACGAAATGGCCGATCAAGAGCAAGACCCCGGGTCTGGGAACCCGCAAGACGAGAATGCTTGTCTTCGTTTTATCAAGTGGCTTACCTCCAAGGGTATAGACGGGATGCCGGGCGTGACGTCCGCGCACGAGTTGGCGCAAGAGTATTTGAAGGACGCCGCTTATCCGACCGTCGAGAAGAAAATCGACGCCCTGATTCGCTGGGAGGTCGCCAAGTGTGCCTCGTCGGGCTTCATAACGGGCCTTGGCGGGTTTCTCACGTTGCCGGTCACGGTGCCGGCGGGGCTTGCCGCCGCTTGGATTGTGGAGGCGCAGATGGTCGCGGCCATGGCGGAAATCGCCGGTGCGCCTTTCACGAGAGAGCAATTGGTGACCGTGGTGCTCCTTTGCATCTGCGGGGAAGGCATCAACCAAGCGATGAAACAGATTGGTGTCCAGATTTCAACGAAGACCCTCAAGGCGCTGATTCAGAAAATCCCAGGGAAGGTCCTCATCGAAATCAACAAGAAAGTCGGGTTCCGTCTTTTGACCAAGGCCGGGGAAAAAGGGATTATCAACCTGATGAAGGCTGTTCCTGTCTTCGGAGGCGTCGTTGGCGCTGCTTGGGATGGCATGTCCTGTAGTTCGGTTGGGAAGTTCGCGAAAAAGGCGTTTTTGACCCAGTCGTAAGGTGTGGGGCGTTGCCCCATGGCCCTGGCAGGGCGAAGTTCGCCCTGCCCTCCCCTTGGCACGCCCTGCGGACGTGCCAAGGGGAGGGCAGGCGGTGCTCAGGAGGTACAGGAGATTCAAGAGGTGCAGGAACGCCCGCACGCGGGCGACGGACGAAGCCGCCAACCAAACTTCCAAGCCTCCAAACTTCCAAGCCTCCCCTGTGCACCCTTGCCTGCCGGGCCTTTTGCGGTGGGGGGCTTTCCTTTTGGGGCGGGATTTGGTAAGGTAGGGCCATGAGAAAGTGGCTTGTGATGGCAGTGGCTTGCGTGGCGGCGGTGGTCGGCCTGGCGCAGGGGGTGGACGTGGACGCCGCGAAGCAGGCGGTGGACAAGGCGTTGCGCGCGGGCGACGGGGCGTACACGCCCGCGTTGCGCCAGGCGTACGTGAATTACGTGGAGGCGGTGACGCGGGCGAAGTATGGCCCGAACAAGATCAACGCCCGCACGTGGAAGTGGCTGCGTCAGCACCCGGAGGTGATGACGGCGGCGGCCGCGGCGGAGTGGCCGGCGAACCCGAACGTGCTGCTGAACTTCCAGCGCATCGCCCTGGCGCTGGGGCCGCAGCAGGCGGACAAGTGGAGCCAGCTGGCCCTGGCCTATGCCATCCGGTACCGTCAGGAGCCGATCCCCATCGACCGCGCGAAGGAGGAGTGGAACCCCGCGCGCCTGGAACGGTTGGTCTCGAGCAACGAGAAGGGCAAGGGCGGGGATTTCGGGCTGCTGGACGAGGACGCGTTCCCAGAGGTGTCGGCGGAGGAGAAGCGGCTGGGCGAGTGGCTCGCGGGGCCGCAGTCGCTGATCTCCACGCGGCCGCCGCTGACGATCCCGGACCTGATGGAGATGCCGCTGCATGAAATCAACATGATGACGCGGCGGACGCCGGACGACCCGCCCATGCTGACGAAGTTCCCCAACTGGGAGAACGTGGCGATGGGGGGGCGGATCTACCCGCCGTACGTGGATTGCACGCCGACGCCGCAGCGGGCCTGCCTGCTGAAGATCTGGCGGAATGGGCGCATCCCGCGCAAGACCGAGCGGCGGCCGGACTTTGACATGGCGGCGTCGGAGTGGCCGATTCTGCTCTATGTGGCGGACTTGGCGCAGATCGACGAGACGAGCTTCTTCTTCTATCAGGTGGTGAAGAACAAGGCCATCCCCCCGCCCGGCGGCGGGCAGTCGGCGGTCATCGGCGACGGGGCGAACGTGAACACGCGCTCGCCGGCCTTCCGCTTCCTGCGCAGCAACTGGCACCCGGACAAGTTCATCCGCATCTACAACGGCTCGGCCAAGGACCAGGGCGGGCGCTCGTGGGCGTGGGCGCTCAACGCGGTGAACGTCGCGGCCACGCCGGTCTCGGCCCCGCCGGACGGGAAGTTCTGGTTCACCGGCGAACGGGGGAACTACCACTACTTCATGCAGTGCGCCGACAACGCGCACACCGGCACGGGCAGCAAGGCGCCGTGGTTCCTGGACCGCCCGCTCTGCGCCACGGGGCCGGTGGAGGCGGGGCAGGTGCAGCATCGGTGGTTCATGGGGCTGGCGGCCTCGCTGAACCAAGGCCTGCAGGCGTATGAGGACGCGCGCATCGCGCGGGCGGTGATCGACCTGCTGCGCCTCTCCCAGCCGCGCCGCGTCGCGCTCCTGGAGAGCGTCTTCCTGATGAACCCGCTGGACGGGGACGTCTTCAACGCGCTCGCCGCAGAGTACCGCCAGATGAAGGACGCCGACGGGATGCTGCGGATGCTCACCGCCGCGCGGGCCTACGCCGAGCACGGGCTGAAACGCCCCGTCAAGAGCTCCGACGTCCGCAACGGCCGCTCCGCCGCCGCCCGCGCCTGGAAGGCCGAGACGCCGTCCTACCAGGGCATCCCCGACATCCCCGAGGGGCGCAGCCCGTGGTTCTTCCTGCTCTGCTCCGACGCTGCCACCCAGTTCCTCCGCGACACCAACGGGAAGGACAAGGCGCGCTTCCGCGACGAGCTGGCCTACGAGCAGCGCGTGGCCCAGGGCGTCGGCGACAAGCCCATCGTCCGCGCCATCGACACCCTCCGCCAGCTGGTGAACTGATTTCCCGGCGCGCGGCGCGCCCCCCGCACCCTCCCACACCTCATGAAGGCCCATCCACTATGCTGACCAAAGCGTATGCGGCGGCGGTGCACGGCATCGGCGCCGAGCCCGTCGAGATCGAAGTCCACGCCCTCGCCTCCGAGGAGCCGCGCACGCGCGTCGTCGGCCTGCCGGACACGGCGGTGAAGGAGAGCATCGACCGCGTGCACGCGGCCCTGCGCAACGCCTGCTTCCGCCTGAAGCCGGCCTCGGTGACCGTCAACCTCGCCCCCGCCGACCTCCGCAAGGAGGGCCCCGTCTACGACCTGCCCATCGCCCTGGCCCTGCTCGCCACCGACGGCGCCCACAAACTGCCGCTCCTGGAATCCGTGCCCGTGATGGGCGAGCTGGCGCTCAGCGGCGAGGTGCGGCGCATCCGCGGCGTCCTGCCCATCGTGCTGGCCCTGCGCGACCGCGGCTTCCGCGCCGTCGTCGTCCCCGCCCCCAACGCCGACGAGGCCGCCCTCGTCGAGGGCATCGACATCTGGCCCGCCAAGACCCTCCGCGAGGCCTTCGACCTGCTCTCCGGGCAGACGCCGCCCACCCCCCACCGCGTCGACCGCGACGCCCTCTTCACGCAGGGCGCCGCCGGCGGCGAGGACTTCGCCGACGTCAAGGGCCAAGCCCTCGCCCGCCGCGCCGTGGAGGTCGCCGTCGCCGGCGGCCACAACATCCTCCTCATCGGCTCGCCCGGCAGCGGCAAGACCATGATCGCCCGGCGCATCCCCTCCATCCTCCCGCCCCTCACCCCCGAGGAGGCCCTCGAGGTCACGGCCATCCACTCCGTCGCCGGGGCCCTGCGCGGCGGCCTCATCGCCAAGCGCCCCTTCCGCGCCCCCCACCACACCGTCTCCGACGCCGGGCTCATCGGCGGCGGCACCCATCCCACCCCCGGTGAGGTCTCCCTCGCCCACCGCGGCGTCCTCTTCCTCGACGAGCTGCCCGAGTTCCACCGCCACGTGCTCGAGGTGCTCCGCCAGCCGCTCGAGGACGGCGCCGTCACCATCGCCCGCACCGCCGGCACCCTCACCTTCCCCGCCGACTTCATGCTCGTGGCGGCCATGAACCCCTGCCCCTGCGGCTTCGCCGGCGACCCCAAGCGCGCCTGCCGCTGCTCCGAGCCCCAGATCCACCGCTACCGCTCCCGCGTCTCCGGCCCGCTCCTCGACCGCATCGACCTCCATGTCGAGGTCCCCGCCGTCCCCTTCGAGGAGCTCTCCAAGCAAGCCCCCGGCGAAAGCTCCGCCGACATCCGCGCCCGCGTCCTCGCCTGCCGCGCCCTCCAGGCCCGGCGTTACGCCGCGTTCCCCCGCATCCGCAGCAACGCCGACCTCCCCGCCGGCCAGCTCCAACGCTTCTGCCCCCTCGAACCCGCCGC
>DVOR01000252.1 GCA_018713405.1 Candidatus Spyradenecus faecavium
AACACGGAAGTGAAGGGCCTCATCGGCGAGGGTACTGCGGGGTTCGCCCGTGGGAGAGTAGCACGCCGCCGGGACTTTTCCCCAAAGGGGTCGCGAGCATCCGCTCGCGACCCCTTCTTTTTTTGCATGGAAGTTTGGAAGCTTGGGCCCTCCCCACGCTGCGCGGCGCCCACAACGGCCACGCGGACAGCCAGCGTGAGCCAACCGCAGATTTCGCAAACTTTGGCAGATTGAGGGCCGCCTGCCACCGCCAGGACTGCCAGAGTGTTTTGCGAATGGAGTCTTTCGCCCTTGTGGATCGCCAAGCTTCTAAACTTCCACCTGGGTGGCTGATTTTGTTAAAATTAAAATATGTTTGTTTTGTTACGCCGTGGGCTCTTTCTTGTTGCGCTGTCCGTTGCGATGGCGGTTGGCGCGGCCATTCCGGAACGATGGCTCGCCGACAAGGCCGCGCTGACGCCCGGGGTCACGAAGGCGGAGATTTACCATACGCTCCCCACGCGCCACCGTCCCATCGGCGAATTGCCTGCCACGCTTGCACCCGCTTTCAAGACCCCGCCCACCGATCTCACCATCTTTGTCGGCGAGGCCTATTTTGTCGACCATTGCCTCAACCATCACCCGGATGTGCCGGACGCGGTTCACCGCCGCCTGGATGAGATTCTTGCAACCCCAGAAGAGGTCATCCTTGATCGCCGCGAAGGTCGCGATGCCATCATTCTTTCCAAGACCATCGACTCCCGTCTCTACCTTCTCGTCATCCGTCACTATCCCCCGCAACTCGTCTACAAGACCCTTTTCCCTGCCGACAAGGCGCGTCCTTACCCAGCGCTTCCACGGTGGAAGCCTGACCCGCCGACCAAGGGCACTCCGTCTGAATCGCTCGACCATGCCCGACCATGAAGATCTGTTTGAGCGCGCGGACCGCGCTGCCGAAGCCGCGCACGCTTTGCTTCGTGCCACACGTCTCCGCGAACGCTGGGAAGAGCGTGGCGCCGAGGTCCATCTTGTCGGTTCTCTTGCCACGGGGTTGCTCCTGAATCACCTCGACATCGACCTCCATCTCTACACTCCCACGCTTGATTCAACCGATGGCTTTGCCATCGCCGCCGAGCTTGCGCCGCACCGACTGGAGTTTCGCGACCTTTCCGACACGCCCGAACGTTGCCTGGAGTGGCATCTCTGGATTCGTGACGCAACCGGCCGCGAGTGGCAGGTCGACGTCATCCAAATGCCGCCCGACTCTCCTTACAAAGGCTACTTCGAGCATCGCGCCGAACGTATCCGTGCCGTCCTCACACCAGAGTCCCGCCGCGCCATCCTCGCCATCAAAGACGCTGCACTTCCGGACGCCCACGTCCCCGGCATTCTCATCTATATGGCTGTCCTTCGCGACGGCATCCGCACACCTACCGACTTCCGCTCCTGGCTCCGCGGGCATCCCCTCGACGGCATCCTCGAGTGGTGCCCCTAAAGGGTCCGAGTCGAAACCCTAAGGGGTTCGACCCAAAACCCTAAGGGTTTTGAGGCAAACCCTTAAGGGTTTCGGAAAAAGATGTGGACTTATTTGGAGGGCGCCCTGTGGCCGCCTCTGCCTTGATCCGTGGAATCCGCGATTCCTTGTTTTGGGGTTGCCTTTGAGGGGGAAATGGTGTAGACTGTTTGTCATAAGTCAGGAGGTGTGCATGAGATGGTGTTGGCTGAGAAGGGCTTTTCTTGCGCTGGCGGCGGTGTTGCCGCTGGCGGTGGGGTGTGGCGAGGGCGGGCCGCAGGATGGGGCGGTGACGGCGGCTTCGCTCAAGCGCGATGGGGCGAAGGTGGCGGTGGTGACGGGGACGGCCGCCATGGCCGCGGCGGAGCAGTATTTCGGGAAGGCGCACTGCCTTTACTTCGACACGCCGCCGGACGCCTACCTGGCGGTGGAGCAGGGCAAGGCAGAGGCGATGGTCTTTGACCGGCACAACCTGGAGTATGTGGCGGCGTCGCGGCCGGGGCTGGTGACGTTGCCGGGGGACATCGCGGAGGAGCATATCGTCATCGGCGTGCGCAAGGGGCAGGAGGCGTTGCTGGAGGAGGTGAACGGCTTTATCCGCGCCTATCGGGCGGACGGGACGTATGCCGAGATGCGCAGGCGGTGGTTTGCGGCGACGCGTCCGCCGATGCCGGCGATCGCGGAGCCGAAGGCGCCGACGCGCACGCTGCGGGTGGGCATGGAGCCGATGTGCGAGCCGACGTGTTTCATGGGGAAGGATGGGCCGATCGGGTTTGACGTGGAGGTGGCGTTGCGGTTGGGGGCGGCGCTGAACGCGCGAATCGAGCCGGTGGTGTTGCCCTTCAGCGGGATGATCGCGGCGCTGGAGAGCGGAAAGATCGACCTGATCATCTCGAGCCTGAACGCAACGCCGGAGCGTGCGGAGAAGATTCTCTTTTCGGAGGATTACCTGGACACGGGAATCTGCGTGCTGACGCGGCGGGCGGCGTTGGCGGAGGGGCAGATCGCGAGCAAGGAACAGCTGGCGGGCAAGCGGGTGGGCATCCTGTCGGGGACGACGATGGACACCATCGCGCGGCGGGATTTGCCGGGGTGCGTGCCGGTGTACTACAACAACTTCGCGGACCTGCCGATTGCGCTGAAGAGCGGGAAGATCGAGGCCTTTTTGATGGAGCAGCCGCAGGCACGGGTGTTGGTGAAGCAACAGCGCGGCATCACGTTCCTGCCGGAGTTGCTCTCCTCGGATGCCTATGCGGTGCTTTTCGCGAAGGATCGGGTGGCGTTGTGCGAGGCCTTCTCGGCGGAAATCCGCAAGATGAAGGCGGATGGGACGCTCGAGGCGTTGGACGAGAAGTGGTTCTCGAACGATCCCGCGCGGCAGACCCTGCCCCCGGGGCCGGAGAACCCGCCCAAGGGGACGCTGCGCTTCGCGACGGTGGCGGAGTTGGAGCCCTTCTCCTTCCTGCGGGGGGACGAGGTCGTGGGCTATGACATCGAGGTGGTGCAACGCGCGGCGGCCGCGCTGGGGTACGCCGTCGAGCCCGTGCCGATGGATTTCGCGGGGTACATCCCTGCGGTGGCGTCTGGCAAGGTGGATTTCGGCGTGGGCTGCACCACGATCACCGAGGAGCGCAGGCAGACGTTGCTCTTCTCGGAGCCGAACTATCAGGGCGGCGTGGTGATCATGGTGGCGGAGCCCGAGGCGGAGCGCCGGGGCTTCGTGGCGGGACTCAGGGATTTCGTCGTGGGGCTGAAGGAGAGCTTCGAGCGGACCTTTGTGCGCGAGGGGCGCTGGCGGCTGATTGCGCAGGGGTTGTGGGTGACGGTGGAAATCACGCTCTGCGCGGCGGTGGTGGGGACGGTGCTGGCCTTTGGGCTCTGCGCGATGCGACGGAGCCGGGTGGTCTGGGCGCAACGGCTGGCGAAGGGCTACGTGGCGATCATGCAGGGTACGCCGACGCTGGTGCTGCTGATGATCCTCTATTACATCGTCTTTGGGAACGTGGACCTGAGCGCGGTGGCGGTGGCGATCCTGGGCTTCGCGCTCAACTTCGCGGCCTATGCCGGCGAGATGTTCCGCAGCGGCATCGAGGGCATCCCGCGGGGGCAGACCGAGGCCGCGTTGGCGCTGGGGTTCACGCGGGGTGGGGCCTTCCTGCGGGTGATTTTGCCGCAACTGCTGAGGCGCGTCCTGCCGGTTTACAAGGGCGAGTTCATCTCCATGCTCAAGATGACCTCGATCGTCGGCTACATCGCCATCCAAGACCTCACGAAGATGAGCGACCTGATCCGCAGCCGCACGTACGAGGCCTTCTTCCCGCTCATCGCCACGGCGGTGATTTACTTCCTCATCGCGCACCTGTTGGCCTCGGGGCTTTCCCTGCTGGAGTTCCGGCTTGACCCGCGCAAACGTCGCGCCGCGAAAGGAGGCCGTCCATGATCAGTGTCCGCCACCTGAGCAAACACTTCGATGGCCGCGCCGTCCTGCGCGACGTCAACGCCGAGATCCGCGAGGGCGAGGTCATCTCCGTGATCGGCCCCTCGGGCACCGGCAAATCGACCTTCCTGCGGTGCCTGAACCTGTTGGAGCGGCCCGATGGCGGCGAAATCGTGATTGACGGCGTGAACATCCTGGCGCCGGGGGCCGACATCCCGGCGCTCCGCGCCCGCATGGGCATGGTTTTCCAGCAATTCAACCTCTTCCCGCACCTCACGGTCTTGGAGAACATCACGCTGGCGCCCACCGCCATCCTGCGCCTCCCGCCCGACCGGGCCCGCAAGCGTGCGCTGGAGCTGCTCGACCGCGTGGGCCTGGTGGACAAGGCCAACGCCCTGCCCGAGGAGCTCTCCGGCGGACAGCAGCAGCGCGTGGCCATCGCGCGCACCCTGGCCATGGAGCCCAAGATCGTCCTCTTCGACGAGCCCACCTCCGCCCTTGACCCCACGATGGTCAACGAGGTGCTCGCCGTCATCCGCGACCTGGCCAAGAGCGGCATGACGATGATGATCGTCACGCACGAGATGCGCTTCGCCCGCGACGTCTCCACCCGCGTCTTCTACATGGACCAGGGCGAGGTCTACGAGGAAGGCCCGCCCGCGCAGATCTTCGGCGACCCGCGCCGCACCCGCACGCGCGCCTTTATCCGCCGCGTGGACCTCCGCGCCTTCCCCGTCGTGCGCGGCGACTTCGACCTCTACCACTTCCGCGCCGAGGTCGACGATTTCGCCATGCGCCAGATGATGCCCCCCAAACGCCGCAAGACCCTCGCGCTCGTCCTCGAGGAACTCATCGAGAACCTCCTCTTCCCCCGCGCCAAGGCCATCACCCTGGAGATCGGCATCTCCTCGGAGAGCGGCGAGGCCGAGATTCACGCCACATGGCAGGGCGCGCCCGAGAATCCCCTCGAGGCCGACGACGAGGCCGGCGCCATGGCCCGGCTCATCCTCGCCAAGCGTTGCGCCAAGCCCACCTTCGTCGCCCAAGACGGCACGAACACCCTCTCGCTCATCCTTCCAGGAGAATCTGCATGAAGCTCACCCACACCCCGGGCCCCACCGCCCACACCATCGCCATCGAGGGCAGCGTCGACACCGTCACCGCGCCCGAGCTCGAGGCCGCCATCGCCGCGCTCCCCGCCACCCTCGAGCGGCTCATCCTCGACTTCGCCGCCGTGGACTACGTCTCCTCCGCCGGCCTGCGCGTCCTCCTCGCCGCCGACCAGCGCCTTTCGGCCTCCGGCGCGCTTATCCTGCGCAACGTCAACCCAGACGTCCGCGAGGTCTTCGAGATGACCGGCTTCGACGAACTCCTCACCCTGGAATGATGGACGCCCCGGAGACAGCGACCCTGACGGTGCCGGCGAGGCGTGAGGCCTTCGCCGCGCTGAGCGCGTGGCTCGAGGCGCGCCTGGCCCCCCTGGATCCCCCGCCCAAGGCCCGCCGACAGCTCCTTGTCGCCGCCGACGAGATCCTGACCAACGTCGCCAGCTACGCCTATCCCCCCGACGCGCCCGGCGAGTTGCAGGTGACGCTGCGCCACGCGGCCGGCACGCTCAGCCTCACCTTCGCCGATCGCGGCCTCCCTTATGACCCCCTCTCCGCCCCGCCGCCCGACCTCACCATTCCCCTCGCCGAGCGCGCCCCCGGCGGGCTTGGCCTCTTCATCGTCCGCAAAACGATGGACGCCGTGGCCTATCGCCGCGACGGCGACCGCAACCTGCTCACCCTCACCAAGCGCCTGGCACCATGAAAAAGCTCTTCCAAAAATGGCTCCTCCTCTTCGTGGCGGGCGCCTTCCTGCTCACCTTCGTCATCTCCTGGTGGGTGCACAGCGGGTTGGCCCACGACTCGGCCCTCGAGCTGCTGCGCGTCAAGCTCGACGACGCCACCCGCCAGGTGGAGCGCACCCAGGCGAACCTGAGGACCGTCACGGAGATGACCGAGGCCTCCGCCCTCGCCAAGGCCCGTGCCTTGGCCGCGCTCATCGCCGCCGATCCCGCCCTGCTCGAGGAACCCGCCCGCTTGGAGGCGCTCCGCGGCGACCTGGACGTCGATCAGATCCACATCTCTGACTCACGTGGCATCCTCGTGGCCTCACGCCCGGCCAACGACCCCGCCGGCAACCCCTATCGCGGCTTCGACATGGCCTCCGCCGAGCAGCCCGCCGAGTTCATGCCCGCCCTCAAAGACCCCGGCTTCGCGCTTGTCCAGCCCCCCAGCATCAGCGGCGTGGGGGAGTATTTCCAGTATGCCGGCGTCGCCCGCCGTGACATCCCCGGCATCGTCCAGATCGGCTATCGTCCCACCCGCTTGGCCGAGGCTCAGGCCCTGGCCGACGTCGACAACATCGCCGAGGCCTTTCGCATCGGCACCCACGGCCGCCTGCAGATCGTTCACCACCGCGAGGGGGAAACCCGCGCCCCCCAGGAGGCCGCCGACGCCTTCCGCGCCCTCGTCGAGGGCCGCCCCAGCCTCTGCCTGGCGCGCGACCTGGGTGACCTCACCCTTGTCGCCTCCATCCCCGAGGAGGAGATGTACGTCTCGCGCAACTCCGTTCTCCGCATCCTCGTCATCGCCAACCTGGTCCTCTTCGCCGTCATCTTCGTCCTCATCTCGATTCTCCTGCAACGCGTCGTCATCCGCGGCATCTACGCCGTGAACGACACCCTCGGCAAGATCACGGGCGGCGACCTCGCCAAGCGCGTCGACGTCCACATCACCAGCGAGTTCGCCACCCTCTCCGAAGGCATCAACGCCACCGTCTCCGCCCTTCGCCACGCCATCGAGAACGAGGCCCGCCGCATCGACGCCGAGCTCGAGATGGGCCGCACCATCCAGGCCTCCGTCCTCCCCACCGCGCTCCCGCCCGACCCTCGCTTCCGCCTCGCCGCCACCATGCGCACCGCCAGGGAGGTCGGCGGCGACTTCTACGACTTCTTCCCGTTGCCCGGCGACCGCATTGCCCTCCTCATCGCCGACGTCTCCGGCAAAGGCATCACCGCCGCCCTCTACATGATGAACGCCAAGGCCCTCCTCAAGGAGCGCATCCTGGCCCACCCCGACGACCCCACCCGCGCCTTGGTCGAAGCCAACCAAACCCTCTGCGCCAACAACCAGGCGCACATGTTCATCACCGTCTTCCT
>DVOR01000253.1 GCA_018713405.1 Candidatus Spyradenecus faecavium
CGGGGGCGACGGCGGCGGAGGGGGCGCGGAGGGCGGCGAGCCAGGCGTCGTCGGCGGTGAGGAAGCGGGCCTTGGCGGCCTGGGCGCGGGTGAGGGTGGTGCTGGCGCAGGTGCGCATCCAGAGGTCGGTCAGGGCGTGGACGAGGGCGGGGTCGCGGCCCTCGGGGAGGAGGGTGGCGACCCAGCGGGCCTCGCCGGCGGCGTCGTAGACCGGGGCGACGCGGCCGGCGGCGACAAGGCGCGCGACGCACCGCCACACGGCCACGGCCTCGCGGACCTCGGGGGAGAGGGTGACGAGGGGGGATTCCAGGCCGGCGTCGAGGCCCTGCAGGGCGTGGAGGACGCCGCGGCCCTCGAGGACGGGGGCGCGCCAGCCGCGGAAGAGGAAGCGGAGGCGCGCGGCGAGGGCGTCGTCGGGGAGCGGTCGGCCGTCGGCCTCGCCCCAGAGGGTGAGGGCGTGGCCTTGGCGGCGGAGGCGGAGGATCATGTATAGGATTCGTCGGGGCCGGGGAAGTCGCCCGAGGCCACGGCGGCGGCGTAGTCGGTCAGCGCGGCGCGGGCGGCCTCGCCCAGGGCGCCGAAGCGGCGGACGAACTTGGGCACGCGGCCGACGGTCAGGCCCAGGAGGTCCTGCCAGACGAGGATCTGGCCGTCGGTGGCGTTGCCGGCGCCGATGCCGATGACGGGGATTTTGAGGTCGGCGGCAAGGCGGGCGCCGAGCGCGGCGGGGACGCCCTCGGCGACGAGCGCGAAGCAGCCGGCGGATTCCAAGGCGCGGGCGTCGCGCAGGAGGCGCTCGGCGGCCTCGGGGTCGCGGCCCTGGACCTTGAAGCCGCCCATCGCCAAGCAGCTCTGCGGGGTGAGGCCCAGGTGGCCGCAGACGGGGACGCCGGCCTCGACCAGGCGGCGGACGAGGGGGACGACGCGCTCGCCGCCCTCGACCTTCACGCCGTCGGCGCCGCCCTCCTTGACCAGGCGGAAGGCGGCGCGCAGGCCCTCGGCGTCGTCGGCCTGGTAGGCGCCGAAGGGGAGGTCGGCCAGCAGGAAGGCGGTGCGCAGGACGCGCCCGACGCAACGGGTGTGGTAGACCATCTCCTCCAGCGTCACGGGGAGGGTGGAGTCGTGGCCCTGCATGGTCATCCCCAGCGAGTCGCCGATGAGGACGAGGGGGATGGCCTCGGGCCCGAGGGCCTCGACGATCGCCGCGGAGGTGGCGTCGTAGCAGGTGACGGTGGCGAAGCGGCGGACGCCCTTGAGGGCGCGGATCTTCTGCGGGGTCCAGGTGCGCATGGGGTGCCCTCGCCTTAGAAGAGGCCGCGGACCTTGCCGGTCTCGACGTCCACGTCGATGCGGCGGTAGGCCGGGTTGGCCGAGGTGCCGGGCATGAGCTGGATCTTGCCGGAGACGGGGACGACGAAGCCCGCGCCCTGGTAGAGGAGGACGTCCTGCACCTTCAGGCGCCAGCCGGTGGGGCGGCCGATGCGCGCGGCGTCGTCGGAGAGCGAGTATTGGGTCTTGGCGACGCAGAGGGGCAGGTGGGCGGTGTCGGGGTCGGCCTCGTAGGCGCGCAGCTTGGCGAGGGCGGCGGGCTCGTAGTCCACGCCGTCGCCGCCGTAGACCTCGCGCACCTGCTTGTCCAGGCGCACGGAGAGGGGCTCCTCGTCAAGGTCGCAGAGGTAGGCGAAGTCGTTGGGCTCCTCGCAGGCGGCAATGACCTGGCGGGCGAGCTCCTCGGCGCCCTCGCCGCCCTTCTCCCAGTGCTTGGAGAGGGCGAAGCGACAGCCGGCCTCCTCGACGACCTTGCGGACGAGGGCGACCTCGGCGTCGGTGTCGGTGTAGAAGTGGTTCAGGCAGACCACGGGGCGGATGCCGGAGCGGCGGATGATGTCGATGTGGGCGAGCAGGTTGCTGCGGCAGCCGGCCTCGAGCAGCCCCAGGTTCTCCTGGGTGTAGGCCGGGTCGAGCGGCGTGCCGGGCTTGACGTCGGGGCCGCCGCCGTGGCGCTTGAGGGCGCGCACCGTCGCCACGAGCACCACCGCGTCGGGGCGGAGCCCGGAGCAGCGGCACTTGATGTTCCAGAACTTCTCGTAGCCCATGTCCGAGGCGAAGCCGCTCTCCGTGACGGCGTAGTCCGCGAGCGCGCAGGCCACGCGGTCGGCGATGACGGAGTTCTGCCCGATGGCGATGTTGGCGAAGGGGCCGGCGTGCACGAGCACGGGCTGGCCCTCGACGGTCTGCATCAGGGTGGGGTTGAGGGCGCGCACCATCCAGGCGGTCATGGCGCCGGCCACCTCCAGGTCGTCGGCGGTGATGGGCGTGCCGCTCTTGGAGTAGGCCACGACGATCCTCCCGATGCGGCGGCGCAGGTCGGCCAGGTCGCTCGCCACCGCGAGGATGGCCATCACCTCGGAGGCCACGGTGATGTAGAAGCCGCTGTCCATCTCGAAGCCGTTCAGCGGGCCCGCGCCCAGCCCGATGCGGATCTGGCGGAGCCCCTGGGCGCAGAAGTCGAGCGCCCACTTCATCTGCACGCGCGCCGGGTCGATGTCCAGGCGGGTGAGCTTCTTGGTGGCCAGCCACGCGTCGTCGTGGTTGCGCTCGTGCTGCATGCGGGCGTTGAGGGCCACCATGCAGAGGTTGTTGGCCTTCTCCACGGCGTCGAAGTCGCCCGTCAGGCCGAGCGAGAGGGGCGTGAGCGGGATGACCTGGGCCAGGCCGCCGCCGGCCGCGCCGCCCTTGATGTTGAAGGTGGGGCCGCCGGAGGGCTGGCGGAGCGTGCCGCAGCAGCGCTTGCCCAGGCGCCCGAGGCCCTCGAGCAGGCCCACGGTGGTGGTGGTCTTGCCCTCGCCCAGCGGCGTCGGGGTGATGGCGGTGACGTCGATGTACTTCGCGCGCTGCTTCCCGCCGGTGCGGGCCAGGATGGCGTGGGCGTCGAGCTTGGCGTAGGCGGTGCCGTGGGGGATGGTCTCGGCGGACGTGGCGCCGAGCTCGGCGGCGACGTCGGCGATGGGGCGCATGGTGGCCTCGGCGGCCTCGGCGATCTGCCAATCCTTCATCTTGGTGGGGTCAAGCATCTTCTCTCTCCTTCTGCAAAAACGGGCGCACGGCGGCCCAGACGGCCTCCGCGGTCTGCTCGGGCGTGCCCGAGCTGTCGATGCGCCGGATGCGCCCGCACTCGCGGGCCATGGCGCGGAACCCTTCGGCGAGGCGGCGGTGGAAGTCGTCGCGCTCGCGCTCGAAACGGTCGGCGGGGCCGTCGCGGCCGGCCACGCGGGCGCGGCTCTCGGCCTGCGGGATGTCCAGCAGCAGCGTCAGGTCCGGCTCCAGACGGTCGGTGGCGAAGGCGTTGAGCGCGTGCAGCGCGGCCAGGTCCATCCCGCGCCCGTAGCCCTGATAGGCGAACGTGGAGTCGCAGAACCGGTCGCACAGCACCCACTCGCCGCGGCGCAACGCCGGCAGGATCAGCTCCTGCACCAGCTGCGCCCGGCTCGCCAGGAAGAGGAGCAGCTCGGCGCGCGGCACGGGCGCCTCGCCCGCCGCGTCATACTGCAGCAGGCCGCGCACGGCCTCGCCCAGCTTGGTGCCGCCGGGCTCGCGCGTGGTGCGCACGGCGACGCCCTCGGCGCGGAGCCGCTCGGCCAGGAGCGCCAGGTGCGTGCTCTTGCCCGCGCCCTCGGGCCCCTCCAGGGTGATGAACCGGCCCCGCGCCATCACTTCGCCAGGGGCTTCAGGGTTTGGCCGTCCTTGCCGTCGCGGACCTGCCAGCCCTTGGCGGCGAGTTCGTCGCGCAGGCGGTCGCTCTCGGCCCAATTCTTCTCGGCGCGGGCCTTCGCGCGGGCGTCGGCCAGGGCCTGGATCTCGGCGGGGACCTCCTCCTTGGCCGCGCGGCCGAAGGCGACGAAGCCGAGCACGCGGTCCATGCGCCGCAGCTCCTCGAGCGCGGCGGCCGCGCCGGCGGGAGGCAGGCCCGCGTTGAGCGCGGCGTTGGCGGCGCGCACGAAGGCGAAGAGCGCCGCGAAGGCCTCGGGCGCGTTCAGGTCGTCGGCCAGCGCCGCCCCGAAGGCGCCCAGCTGGCTCTCCACGCGCACGCCGGTGTCCTCGCCGGGCTGCGCCGCGCGGGCGGTGAGCGCGTCGACGCACTCATCCACGCGGGCGAGGGCCGTGCGGGCGGCGGCGAGCGCCTCGAAGGTGAAGTTCAGCGGCTGGCGGTACTGCGCGTTGAGCAGCACGTAGCGGATCTCGCGCCCGGCCCAGCCCTGCGCCTGCAGGTCGCGCAGCGTGAAGAAGTTCCCCAGGCTCTTGGACATCTTCTGCCCGTTCACGCGCAGGTGGGCGCAGTGCATCCACGTCCGCACAAAGGGCTTCCCCGTCACGGCCTCGGCCTGGGCGATCTCGTTCTCATGGTGGGGGAAGAGGTTGTCGATGCCGCCGGTGTGCAGGTCGAAGCTCTCGCCCAGATACTTCATGCTCATGGCCGAGCACTCCAGGTGCCAGCCCGGCCGGCCGCGGCCCCACGGCGCGTCCCACACCACGTCGCCGTCCTTCTCGTCCCACGCCTTCCAGAGCGCGAAGTCACCCACGCCCTCCTTGTCATACTCATCAGCGTCGATGCGCACGCCGCTGCGCAGGGCCGAGCGGTCCAGGTGCGCCAGCTTGCCGTAGCCCGGGAACTTGTCCACGCTGAAGTAGACCGACCCGTCCTCGCTCTTGTAGGCGATCCCCTTGTCGAACAGCGCCTGGATCAGCGCCTCCATCTCCGGGATATGGTCCGTCGCCGCGGGGTAGACCGCCGCCGGCTCCACGTTCAGCGCCTTGAGGTCCTCGAAGAAGGCCGCGATGTAGGGCGCCGTGTAGTCCTTCAGCGCCTTCCCCGCCTGCTGCGAGCCGCGAATCGTCTTGTCGTCCACGTCCGTCAGGTTCATCACCTGCCGCACCTCATAGCCCGCGAACTCCAGCGTCCGCCGCAGGAAATCCTCGAAGAGGTACGCCCGGAAGTTGCCGATGTGCGCGAAGTTGTAGACCGTCGGCCCGCACGTGTACATCCCCACCTTGCCGGGCGCCAACGTCTCGAACGGCTCCACGCGCCGCGTCATCGAATTGTAAAACCGCAGTTCCATCTCGAATCCTTTCTCGCCCCCCATTATACCACATCCCGCCCCCGCCTTCCCCACCCCAATACTGCCGGGGCGAGTTCCCACGAAGACACGAAGGGGCGCAAGGG
>DVOR01000254.1 GCA_018713405.1 Candidatus Spyradenecus faecavium
CATGAGACAGACACACGCACCCCTTTCGCGCCGCGGTTTCTCGCTCATCGAGATCCTGGTGGCGATGACCATCCTGGTGGTCATCGTCCTCATCGTGGCCGGCATCTTCCAGCAGACTAGCTTGGCCTGGACCCTCGGCCTGCAGCGCTCCACCAACCAGGCCAACGTCCGCGCCGTCGCCGGCGCCCTCGGCCGCGACCTCGCCACGATGGTCGACCCCGGCAACTTCGCCATCTACCCCTCCAAGAACGGCGACGGCCAGGCCGCCGCCCTCGAGGCCGGTCTGAAAGGGGACACGTCAGAGATCGGCGCCTCCGGCACGCTCACCTTCTGGGCCCTCCAGGCGCCCGACCTCTTCGACGACGACACCCAGGACACCTCGCGCGAGCTGGTGCAGATTGAGTACGCCGCCAGCGGCTCCACGGTCACCCGCAAGGTCTCGGCCTACGACCCCACCAGCGGCTCGCTCTCCGAGACCGAGAGCCAGGGCGGCAGCAGCTCCACGTTCGACCTGGGCGACGGCAGCGTCGAGTTTGAGGCCATCGAGTTCACCTCGGACGAGTTCTCCTCGCCCTACGGCTCCACCGTCGCCGGCGTGCGGATCAAGATCTCCCCGGCCAAGCCCGCGGCGATCGACGGTTATGAAATCTACGTCGGCTCCTGCGGCCCGGACGGGGTCAAGGGCACCGAAGACGACATCTATCCTTGGGGAGAGGGGGAGGCCGAATGATGCGCGCACCCAGACACCGTTCCGGCCGGGCCGCCCTGCGCGCCGGCTTCACCCTGATCGAGCTCCTGGTGGTGATCGTCATCATCGCCATCCTCACGGGCTCCTTCGGCGTCTCCTTCCTCTCCGCGCAGGAGACCGCCCGCATCACCCGCGCCACCGCGGAATCCCGCGAGCTGGGCAACGCCATCCGCCTCTACCTCATGGAGCCCGACGCGAACGGCGACCTCCCCTCCCTGAGCGACCTGGGCCTGGGCACCGGCGAGCGCAGCGACATCTCCTCCGCCACCACCCGCATCCTCACCGGCGAGAGCGGCGACAAGGTCTACTTCCAGGCCGCCGAGGACGCCCTGTGGGACAACGGCCTCGTCGACCCTTGGGGCAATCCCTACTACATCACCGTCCGGGAAATCCAGCCCAACGCCCAGCCCGACCCCGAGGACTACGAGATCGTCGTGCCCATCCAAGGCCGCCACCGCGCGCTCGAGCCCAACGGCGGCTCCTCCGGCGCCGCCCCCTAAGCACGAACGGAGACCCCCTTCATGAAACACCCCCGCAACGCCAACCGCGGCTCCGCCCTGCTGATTGTCCTCGGCCTGCTCGGCTTCCTCCTTATCAGCGCCGTGGCCTTCTCCGTCTCCATGCGCACCGAGAAGAGCGCCGCCGCGGCCTACCGCAACGGCCTCATCGCCCGCGAGCTCCTCGCCACCGTCTTCTCCGAGGCCCGCTACGCCGTCGACCTCGCGCTCGACGACCAGCTCAACGGCGCCGACCCCTTCAACTCCCCCTCCGCCCGCACCGCCGAGCGCCTCGCCCCTTTCTATGAAGGGGAGGGGAGCGACAAGTACGCCCGCCTCATCGCCTCCGCGCCGAAGGGCGCGAACGGCGACGACATCGCCTACCTCCTGGACGACGCCGCCCTCCGCCACGTCCCCACCGCCCTCGCCTACACCGTCTACCGCATCCTCGAGCAGGACTACGACCAGAACGGCACCGCCGGCACGGACAACGCCGCCGACGGCTACTACTTCGACAAGGCCGCCCGCTGGCAGACCATCGACATCGCCCGCCCCGAGCGCAGGGTCTCCGTCGGCAACACGACCGACCGCATCAGCAGCGAGACCGTCGGCCGCATGGCCTGGGCCGCCATCAACGTCTCCGATATGCTCGACATCAATGCCGTCGGCTCCCTCTCCCCGCGCCGCGGCATCGGCTTCACCGGCAGCGAGTTCGCCTTCGGCGAGCTCGCCGGCGCCACCTCCTCCGGCTCCGGGACGACCGCCGCTTACGACCTCTTCCAAGACCCCGGCGACGGCTCGAAGGCCAAGCCCTCCGACCTGCCCCTCTTCGCCTCCGGCGCCGACCTCGCCCTCTACGCCGCCCGCTCCGACGGCGCCATCCTCACCCAGGACGACGGCGAGGTCTACCCCTTCTCCTGGGAGGACGCGATCAACAACGAGGGCGACGGCGCCTACTCCCCCTTCACCGTCTACAGCTTCTGGCCCGACGAGACCCGCCGTCGGGAGGACGGCACCAACCCCCGCAGCGCCGACGCCATCGCCTGCTCCGACGTCGACCAGGCCTACCTTGGCTCCATGTGCCCGCAGGAGCTCTCCTCCGCGGTCGAGCAGGTGCTCGGTTCCTCCGGCACCTCGTTGGCCGAGAACTTCTACCTCCTCCTCCGCGACTACGTGGACACCGACTTCGTCCCCGGCGAGGCGGCCTCCTCCAACCAGACCATCCCCACCGCCGAGCCCGTCCCCATGGTCAGCGAGGTCGGCTACCTCGCCCCCTCCGACACCGCCTCCTTCGATTCCGAGCTGCAGACCGCCATCATCTCGGCCTTCAAGGAGGGCGAGAAGGTGGAAGGTGACTTCACCCAGGCCGACGACTTGGCCAACCTCACGGACCTCTCCAAGCTGGGCGAGCTGGAGCTCACCCTTCCGGCCCTCTCCCTGGACGCCACCGCGCGCACCTATTTCCCCGGCCATGCCTTCGTGGACACAAGCGTCTCCTTCACCCCCGAGGCCGAGGGCTTCTCCGCGGCCTACCTCACCGGCTACACCGCGGACGGGGGCAACGAATCGTTCGTCGCGAACCAGCCGCAGACCGTCGAGATTCCCGCCACCCCCGGCATGGTCTCCATCGCCGGCGGCCCGGAGACCGCCCTCTTCGAGACGCACAACTTCGGGCTCAAGCCCGCGGCCTTCGGCGCCTTCAAGATCGACGGCGAGAAGATCAAGATGAAGGCCCCCTCCGTCGCCCAGGGGGGCCAGGTCACCGCGCAGGACACCGAGGTCACCCTCGCCGGCGTGGTCGACTTCTTCTTCCGCGTCGTCGTCCGCGACCAGAACGGGTCGCGTTTCGACATCGTCCCCAGCTACCAATCCAAGGACCCGCCCGACCACACCGTCTATCCCATCGAGGACGCCAGCAACCGTGGCCTGGACCAGCGCCTGAGCAACAAGCTGCGCAACTTCGACGCCTACTACTTCCGCGTCACGCGCCCCTTCTCCGTCACCTTCAACGTCCGCTGGGACGTCACCGAGGAGACCGCCACCGATGGCACGAAGTCCTACTCGGTCTCCGTCAAGCTCGCCTCCGCCGCCGGCGGGGACAGCCTGACCGTGAGCAACGCCATCAAGACCGACGGCTCCGACCTCACCTTGGGTGACCGCGCGCTCAAGTCCGCGACCGCCGGCGGTTCCTCCTTCGAGACCTACTCCCCCAACAAGGGCGCCTGGTTCACCGTCGACCCGCGCTACAACTGGCTCTCCCCCATGATGGGCGTCACCGGCGACGCCT
Source organism: Candidatus Spyradenecus faecavium (assembly GCA_018713405.1). GTDB lineage: Bacteria > Verrucomicrobiota > Kiritimatiellia > RFP12 > DVOR01 > Spyradenecus > Spyradenecus faecavium. The sequence goes on from DVOR01000254.1 coordinate 3,533, forward strand.
CCGCCTACGGCATCACCTCCCAGCCCCTCGCGGTTCTCTCCTCGCCCCACTGGCTCTTCATGCCCGAGACCGACGTCGGCACGGATCCCGAGACGGCCTCCGACATCCAAAACGAATACGCCGAGAACGCCAAGACCAACGAATACGTCCCCTTCGCCTGGGGCCTGAAGGTCGAGGACATCCGCTACGGCTACGGCAACTCCGGCCAGCTCCTCCTGCCCCAGGAGGTCGGCTTCCTCCCCGTCCCCCTCGAGACCAACGTCTGGACGCCCTCCACCACCGAGCAATACGCCTCCACCTCCCTCGCCTCCTACTACGAGAACGTCGCCAAGGGCTCCTTCTTCCGCACCATCCCCGTGACGGACTTCGACGACGACGCCCTCTCCCAGGACAAGTACACCCGCTACGGCAACCTCTGCACGATGTTCGGCCGCTTCGGCGGCGAGAACCTCCCCGAGGAGCACCGCGGCATCATGAGCGCCTTCGTCGGCATGGACGACTACTACCTCAGCCAGCGCCTCAAGCGCTTCGCCATGATGGGCATCCCCTCCTCCATCCAGCAGGCCGCCAAGGTCACCGTCGACCGCCTCACCGAGGCCTCCTCCGACACGATGCTCCGCGTCCCCAGCGAGATCATGGACGACCTCTCGACCCTGCAGACCTCCACCGAGAGCGTCCAGCTCGACACCGAGGCCAAGTACGACGAGTTCGTCCGCGACTACCTCTTCTACCTCCCCGACGACACCGTCGCCAAGTCCGGCACCAACTCGTGGGACGAGGACCAGGAGGCCTACGACGGCGACAACAACCCTCAGCCGCCCGTCCGCCCCCAGACCATCACCGACGTCATCCTCCAGCGCGGCACGGACGACAGCGGCGCCTCCACCAACCTCTTCACCGACAAGCTCAAGGCCTACAACGAATCCAAGGGCTCCGCCGACAAGCTCGGCCAGAACGACCTCACCACCCTCGTGGCCGTGGGCAACTCCTGCTTCGGCGACCGCCAGCAGCTCTTCCTCTACATCATGCGCGCCGACACCATCAAGACCAGCTCCTCCTCCACCAGCCGCAGCCTCGCTGAGTACCGCCCGCAGTCCACCGCCCGCGCCGTCGCCCTGGTCTGGCGCGACGCCTACGGCCGCCTCCCCGAGCGCGTCATCTACTTCCAATACCTCCCATGACCGACCCCGCACCCCAGCCGACCGACCCCGCCGAGGAGGACGAGCTCCTCGACCTCCGCTACCTGGGCCAATGGCAGATCGCCTGCTCCGGCGCCGACCTCCTCGACCTGCTCAACTGCGACGAGGGCGTCGGCCCCGACCTCTACGCCCGCCTCGGCCTCACCCCCCATACCGACGACTCCCTCGGCTTCGACTGGGTGGAGTTCGACGAGATCGACGAAGGCGCCTACTACGCGCTCGACTTCCCCGAGGGGACCGACTTCGCCGATTTCTCCGTCGCCCAGGCCCTCCGACTTGAGGAAATCAGCGAAAAGTGCTTTAATGATTTGCCGACGGGGGACGAAGACGACCCTTGCGATGGCGATTGCGACCATTGCCCCCAGGATTGCATCGGCAAGATCCCCGTCACGGATTGAACAGCCCCAGAAAGGACACACCCCCAATGCGCACCAAAATCGTCGCAGGCAACTGGAAGATGAACAAGACCCCGTCCGAGGCCGGCGCCCTGATCGCCGGCATCCGCGCCGCCACCAACGACGGCGACTGCGGCGTCGAGGTCGTCGTCTGCGTCCCCTTCACCGACATCCCCGCCGCCGCCGAAGCCCTCAAGGGCTCCAAGATCGGCCTCGGCGCCCAGAACATGCACTGGAAGGAATCCGGCGCCTACACCGGCGAGATCTCCGCCGCCATGCTCAAGGACCTCGGCGTCCGGTACGTCATCCTCGGCCACTCCGAGCGCCGCCAGTACTTCGCCGAGACCGACGAGACCGTCAACCTCAAGCTCAAGGCCGCCCTCGCCGCCGGCCTCACCCCCATCGTCTGCGTGGGTGAGACCCTCGAAGAGCGCGAGGAAGGCAAGATGGAGGAGGTCATCGTCCGCCAGGTCTCCGCCGACCTCGCCGGCTGCCAGGAGGACTTCGACCGCATCGTCATCGCCTACGAGCCCGTCTGGGCCATCGGCACCGGCAAGACCGCCACCTCCACCCAGGCCCAGGAGGTCCACGCCCTCATCCGCGCCACCCTCGCCAAGATGAACCCCGACAAGGCCGACGACGTCCGCATCCAGTACGGCGGCTCCATGAAGCCCGAGAACGCCGCCGACCTCATGGCCAAGCCCGACATCGACGGCGGCCTCATCGGCGGCGCCGCCCTCAAGGCCGACTCCTTCGCCGCCATCGTCGCCGCCGGCAAGTGAGCCCACCCGGCCCGACCCGAAAAGCCCGCCCCCGGCGGGCTTTTTTTGTGCCCCCTCGCGTCCCCTTGCCCGCCCCCCTCCGCCCTCCGCTCTGCATAAGTCCATATCTTTTTCAGAAACCCTTAAGGGTTTGACCCAAAACCCTTAGGGTTTCGCCTCGAACCCTTTAGGGTTTCGCCCCGAACCCCTTAGGGTTTCGAGGGGCGCTCCGCACCCCTGGAGAACGGAGCGTGCAGGCGCGAAGCGCCAAACCTTCCCCGGGCGCCGCGGCCGGGCAGGATTGAGCGCCAACGGGGTGGGGCGGTTTTGGTAGAATGTGGGGACTTTTCAGCATTCATAGAGAGGACCATCATGGCAGAGCAAATCGCGGCGACGGTGAACGGTGACCCCATCCCCCAACAGGCGGTGGACTTTGAGTTGCAACGCCTCATCCATTTCTATCAGCAGCAGGGCGTGCCCGAGGCGCAGATCCGCATCCAGCTCGATTCGCTCAAGGCGAAGGCGCTGGAGCAGGCCATCGGCACGAAGCTCCTCATCGACGAGGCCAAGCGCCTGGACATCCCCGTCTCCGGCGACGAGCTCGACGCGCAGTTCGAGACCTACGTCAAGCAGTTCGGCGGCAATCGCGCCGCGTTGGAGAAGGCCATCGCGGCCCAGGGCATGACGGTCGACCGCTTCAAGCAGGAGCTCCGTCAGGGCGTGATGATCAACAAGCTCATCGAGCAGGTCTGCTCCGCCATCCCCCAGCCCACGGAGGAGGAGATCCGCGCCCATTACGAGGCCCACCGGGACGAGTACACCACGCAGGACCGCGTGTTGGCCCAGCACATCCTCATCAAGCCCGAGAGCGACAAGCCCGAGGACAAGGCCGCCGCCAAGGCGAAGCTCGAGGCCATCCGCGCCCGCATCGTGAACGGCGAGAGCACCTTCGCCCACGAGGCCAAGCAGCACAGCGACTGCCCCAGCGGCAAGCAGAACGGCGGCTCCCTCGGCTGGTTCGGCCGCGGCATGATGGTCAAGCCCTTCGAGGACGTCGCCTTCGCCCTGGCCGTCGACACCGTCTCGGACATCCTGGAGACGCCCTTCGGCTACCACATCATCATCAAGACCGGCGAGGAGAAGGGCCGCACCCCCACGCTCGAGGAGCTCCACGACAAGATCGCCACCTTCCTCTTCCACGCCCAGCGCGGCCAGGCCGTCGCCGACCACGTGGCCGACCTGCGCGCCAAGGCCGACGTCACGCTCGCGTAAGGGGGGCACATGGACTTCGAGCGCTTCCTGCCGGACCTCTCCGCGCAGCTGAACATCTCCCCGCGGCAGATCGCCGCCGTGGCCCGCCTGCTCGAGGAGGGGTGCACCATCCCCTTCATCGCGCGCTACCGCAAGGAGGCCCACGGCAACCTCAACGAGGTGCAGATCGCCGACATCCAGGAGCGACTCACCGCCCTCCGCGAGCTGGAGGCCCGGCGTGAGGCCATCCTCTCCTCCATCATCCAGCAGGGCAAGCTGACCGAGGAGCTGAAGGGGAAGATCCTGGGCTGCAAGACCCGCGCCGCGCTCGAAGACCTCTACCTGCCCTACCGCCCCAAACGCCGCACCCGCGCCGGCGTCGCCCGCGAACGCGGCCTCCAGCCGCTCGCCGACCTCATCCTCGCCCAGGGCGGCGAGGACCCCCAGGCCGCGGCCGAGCCCTTCGCCGACCCCGCCAAGGAACTGCCCGACGTCGCCGCCGCCCTCAAGGGCGCGCGCGACATCGTCGCCGAGGCCGTCGCCGAGCACCCCGACGTCCGCGGCTTCGCCCGAGACTGGTTCGCCAAGGCCGCCGTCATGCGCGCGCAGGTCTCCGACCCGCCCCCCGCCCAGCCCACGAAGTACGAGATGTACTACGACTTCAGCGAGCCGGTGGCGGAGATCCCCTCGCACCGCTTCTTCGCCATCAAGCGCGGCGAGGCCGAGGGCGTCCTGCGCGTCTCCCTCGAGGTCGACACCGACCCCGTCCTGCGCAAGGCCCTCGAGGTCTTCGCCCTGCGCGAGGGCAGCCCCTGGGCCGACGCGCTCCGCGCCGCCGCGCAGGACGGCATCCGCCGCCTCCTCACCCCGAGCATCGAGCTGGACGTGGCCGTCGACCTCAAGCAGCGCGCCGACCGCGAGGCCGTGGAGGTCTTCGCCGAGAACCTTCGCCACCTCCTCCTCCAGGCGCCGCTGGGCGAGCGCGCCGTCATCGGCATCGACCCGGGCATCCGCACCGGCTGCAAGGTCGCCGCCCTCGACGCCACCGGCAAGTTCCTCGAGAACCTCACCATCTACCCCGGGCAGGGCCCGCAGGGCGACGTCGCCGCCGCCGTCGAGCTCATGAAGCTCATCGCCCGCCACCGCCCCTACGCCATCGCCATCGGCAACGGCACCGCAGGCCGCGAGACCGAGCGCTTCGTCCGCCAGCTCCTCAAGCGCACGGACAACGCCGACGTCATCGTCGTCTCCGTCAACGAGGCCGGCGCCTCGGTCTACTCCGCCAGCGACGTCGCCCGCGAGGAATTCCCCGAGCTCGACCTCACCGTCCGCGGCGCCATCTCCATCGGCCGCCGCCTGCAGGATCCCCTGGCCGAGCTCGTCAAGATCACCCCCGCCTCCATCGGCGTCGGCCAATACCAGCACGACGTCAACCAGTCCCTCCTCACCGCCAAGCTCGACGAGGTGGTCGTCAGCTGCGTCAACCGCGTGGGCGTGGAGCTCAACACCGCCAGCGCCCCCCTCCTCACCCGCGTCTCCGGCATCGGCCCCACCCTCGCCAAGCGCATCGTCGCCTACCGCGACGAGCACGGCGCCTTCTCCGGTCGCGGAGACCTCCTCCAGGTCCCCGGCCTGGGCGCCAAGACCTTCGAGCAGTGCGCCGGCTTCCTCCGCATCCGCGAGAGCGCCAACCCCCTCGACCGCTCCGCCGTCCACCCCGAGCGCTACGACCTCGTCCGCCGCATGGCCGACGACGCCGGCCTCCCCCTCGACCGCCTGGTCGGCAACGAGGCCGCCCTCGCCAAGATCCCCCTCAAGGCCTACGAGAGCGACACCGTCGGCCTGCCCACCCTCCGTGACATCCTCGACGAGCTGCGCAAGCCCGGCCGCGACCCCCGCGCCACCTTCGAGCCCCCCGCCTTCCGCGAGGACGTCACCGCCATCGAGGACGTCCGCCCCGGCATGGTCCTCGAGGGCATCGTCACCAACGTCACCGCCTTCGGCGCCTTCGTCGACATCGGCGTCCACCAGGACGGCCTCGTCCACGTCTCCGAGCTCGCCGACCGCTTCGTCCGCGACCCGAACGAGGTCGTGAAGGCCGGCGACAAGCTCAAGGTCCGCGTGCTCGACGTCGACCTCGCCCGCCGCCGCATCTCCCTCTCCG
>DVOR01000034.1 GCA_018713405.1 Candidatus Spyradenecus faecavium
GTGGCCTTCTCGCCGGCCATCATGGGGCGGGCGGAAGGATTTTGGCGGCTCTCGACGGGACATGACGGGGTGTGGATTTTCCCCTTGCGGTGGGGCATCGCCTTCTGCCGGAGTTGCGTCGAGAACCGCCAGAAGTCCTCCGCCCGCCCCATGATGGCCGGCGAGAAGGCCACCGCCAGCGCGCCCAGCCCGAACCCGACCGTCAGCAGCAGGCGGCCATTGATCGCGAAGCGTCCCCGCACGATCTCCCGCAGCCAATAGACCGTCAGCCCCAGGCAAATCGGGATGGCGAAGAGCTCATGCCCGCCCGCCGACAGGAAGCCCAGCGGCAACAGCGCCGCCATCCACGCGTTGCGCCACGCGAAGACCGACTCCCCCAGCCGCGGCCGCAGGAAGAGCAACGCCACGGCCAACAGCAACGCCGCCGGCCACACATAGTTGCACGCCCCCGCCACCCACAGGCACGCGTCCGCCCGAAAGCAAAAGGCCACCAGCGCCGACGCCACCGCCGGCCACCACCGCCGCGACAGCCCCGTCAGCCGCCACGCCAACCACGTGAAGAGCATCCACACCGCCGCGTTCAGCAAGGCGAAGCACCAATGCGGCATCGGCGTCAGGAAGCGCAACAGGAAGGCCGCCAGATACCGCCCCGTGTTGTCGGAGCAACACGTGCTCAGCCCCGCCCAGTGCTCCCACGTCGTCCGCAGGAGGTGCCCACAGAAGTCGGGCACGCCCAGGTAGGTCCCCCACGTCGGGAGCTGCCCCGCCGCCAGCGGCGCCTCCCGGTAGAAGACCTCGATGTTCAGATAGTCGTCCGCCAACAGCGGCGTCATCGCCGAGATTGCGAAAAACGCCACCCCCATCGCCGCGACCCACGCGTGCCGCGCGCACCAGCCAAGAAACCGTTTCATGCCCGCCATTATACCACACCACCCTTCCATCTCTCCACGGCAGCCCCCTTCCCCAAAGGGGGCGATTCCAAATAAGTCCTTATGCATTTCCGAAACCCTTAAGGGTTTGCCCCGAAACCCTTAGGGTTTTGGGTCGAACCCCTTAGGGTTTCGCCTCGGCCCCCTTAGGGTTTGGCGGGGGAGGCCTCCGGCTGGGGAGGGGGGCCGCGGGTGTGCTATAATGGCGGACATGGAGGCAAGAAGCGATTTCAGCCGCGAGGTCGCGGTGATCCGGGAGATCAGCTCGGCGATTGTGCACGAGCGTGACCCGCAGCGTCTGTTGGGCACGGTGCTGGGGGTGCTGAACCAGCGCATGGGGATGTCGCGGGGCACCATCACGCTGCTGCACGACGGCACCCTGACGATCGAGGCCTCGCAGGGCCTGGACGCGCACGCGCGCAGCCTGGGGCGTTACCGCCTGGGCGAGGGCATCACGGGCCGCGTGGCCGAGACCGGCAGGCCCGAGATCGTGGCCGACGTGAGCGCGGACCCGCGTTTCCTGAACCGCACCGGCGCGCGCGCCGCGGGGGAGCGCGTGGCCTTCATCTGCGTGCCGGTGGTCTTGCGGGACGCGGTGATCGGCACGCTGAGCATCGACCGCCGCGTGGAGCCGGGGATGGACCTGGGGCGCGACGCCGCGCTCCTGGAGATCGTGGGCAACCTGACGGCGGGCGCGGTGGGCATGCTCCTGCAGGGCCAGGAGGAACGCCGCGCGCTGGAGGACGAGAACCGTCGCCTGCGCGACCTTTCCGAAAATCCCGGCGAGCTGGTGGGCAACTGCTCGGCGATGCGCCGGGTCTACGCCCAGATCCGCCAGGTGGCGCCCTCCGACGCGACGGTCCTGCTCCGCGGGGCCACGGGCACGGGCAAGGAGCTGGTGGCGCGGGCGATCGTGCGCCTCTCGGGGCGGGCGGGCAAGCCCTTCGTGGCGCTGAACTGCGCGGCCCTGCCCGAGGCGTTGGTGGAGAGCGAGCTCTTCGGCCACGAGCGCGGCGCCTTCACCGGCGCGACGGGGCGGCGCATCGGGCGCGCCGAGGAGGCCGACGGCGGCACCCTCTTCCTGGACGAGGTGGGCGACCTCTCGCCGCAGACGCAGGTGAAGCTGCTGCGCTTCCTGCAGGAGCGCACCTTCTGCCGCGTGGGGAGCAACAAGGAGCTGCGGGCCGACGTGCGCTTCATCGCCGCGACGAGCCGCGACCTGGAGGCGTTGATGCGCGAGGGGCGCTTCCGCGAGGACCTCTACTATCGGCTGAACGTCTTCCCCATCGTGATGCCCGACCTCGCGGCGCGGCGGAGCGACATCGTGCTCCTGGCGGAGCACTTCATGGCGAAGTACGCGGTGAAGTACCGCAAGCAGATGACGCGCCTCTCCACCACCGCGATCAACATGCTCATGGCCTACCATTGGCCGGGCAACGTGCGCGAGCTGGAAAATTGCATCGAGCGGGCGGTCCTCACCTCGACCGACGGCGCCATCCACGGCTACAACCTGCCGGCCTCGCTCCAGACGGGCGAGCGCGCCGGCAACGCCCTCCTGCCGGAGGGCCACCCGCCGCTGCGCGTGATGGTCGCCAGCTACGCCAGGGAGCTCATCGTCGACGCCCTCAAGCGCAACGGCGGCAACCTCTCCGCCGCCGGCCGTGCCCTCGGCGTCTCGCCGAGGATGATGGACTACAACGTCAAGCGCTACGGCATCACGCCGGAGTGGTACCGCCGGACGCCGGCCGGCGGGAGCCCAGCCGAGCCAACAGCGCGTCCGCCGCGCGGCGGGCGTCGGCCAGGGCCCGGACGACCAGCGAAGGGCCGGTGACGCAGTCGCCGCACGCGGCGTGGGGCGACCCCGCCGTCTCGGCGCGGAGGAGGGGCCGTTCCTGGCGCGGGAGCGCGGCGAGCAGCCCCTCCGGCACGCCCGTGAAGCCCATCGCCAACAGGACCAAGTCGGCGGGGAGCGTGCGTTCCGTGCCGTCGACGGGGCGTTGCGAGAGCGGCCGGCCGAGGGGCGAGAGCGTCCACGCCACGTCGCGCACGCGGACCCCCGTGACGCGGCCCGCCCCCTCGAAGGCGAGGGTCTCGAGCGACCACAGGCGTTCGCCGCCCTCCTCGTGGGAAGACGAGGTGCGGAGCTTCCACGGCCAGCGCGGCCACGGCGTGGAGGGGGAGCGCGTCTCGGGCGGACGCGGCAGGATCTCGATTTGGGTCACGGACGCGGCGCCTTGGCGGATGGCCGTGCCGACGCAGTCGCTGCCGGTGTCGCCGCCGCCGATGACGACGACGCGCAGACCCTTGGCGGAGAGCGGCGCCTCGGGGAGCTCGCCGGAAAGGGCGCGGTTCTGCCCCTTGAGGAAGTCGAGCGCGAAGGCGACGCCCGTGAGGTCGCGCCCCGGCACGGGAAGGTCGCGCGGCACGCCCGCGCCGACGGCCCAGAGGACGGCGTCGTGCCGCTTGGCGAGCCACTCGGGGGCGAGGTCGCGGCCGACCTCCGTATCGCAGACAAAGCGGATGCCCTCGGCCTCCAAGAGCGCGACGCGGCGGTCGATGAGTCGCTTGTCCAGCTTGAAGTCCGGGATGCCGTAGCGCAGGAGGCCGCCTGGGGCGCGGTCGCGCTCGTAGACGGTGACGTCAACGCCCGCGCGGTTGAGCCGGTCGGCCGCGGCGAGGCCCGCCGGGCCGGACCCGACGACGGCGACGCGCAGGCCGAGCCTCCGCGCGGGCGGCTCGGGGCGGACGAGCCCCGCGGCCCAGGCGGCGTCGCTGATGTGCCGCTCCAGCGCGCGGATGTCGACGGGCGCGCCGCCGTCCATCCCGCGGGTGCAGGAGCCTTCGCACAGGGCGGGGCAGACGCGCGAGGTGAACTCCGGGAAGGGGTCGGTCTGGGCGAGCAGGGCGTGGGCCAGGGCGTCGTCGCCCGCGGCGACGGCGGCGTTGGTCTCGGGGATGGGGTTGGCCAGCGGGCAGCCCAGGCCGTGGCAGAAGGGAAGCCCGCAGGAGAGGCAGGCCTGGGCGCGCTCGCGGCAGGCGGGTTCGGCGAGGGGACGCTCCACCTCGCGCCAGTCGCGGCGGCGTTCTTCGATGGGTCGATACTCACTCATGGCGCTGGGCCTCCAAGACACGGCGATACTCAACGGGGAAGACGCGGACGAAGCGCGGCAGCCAGTCCGGCAGGTCGGCGAGGACGCGCCTGGCCTTGGGGCTGCCGGTGGCGGCGGCGTGGGCCTCGAGGAGGGCGCGGAGCTCGGCTGCGGCCTCGGTGCCGGGGTCGACGCTCTCGAGGTCGACGTCGCCCAGGTTGCAACGCAGGTCGAGGTCGCCCGCCTCGTCGAGCACGTAGGCCAGGCCGCCGGTCATGCCCGCGGCGAAGTTGTCGCCCGTGCGCCCCAGGACGAGGACGCGCCCGCCGGTCATGTATTCACAGCCGTGGTCGCCCGTGCCCTCGCAGGTGAGGGTGGCGCCGGAGTTGCGGATGGCGAAGCGCTCGCCCACCAGCCCGCCCACATGGATGCAGCCCGAGGTGGCGCCGTAGCCGATGACGTTGCCGGCCGCGACGTTCTCCTCGGGCGCGAAGCCCGGGGCCTCGGGCGGGCGTACGGCGATGACGCCGCCGGAAAGGCCCTTGCCCACGTAGTCGTTGGCCACGCCCTCCAGCGTCAGGGTCACGCCGCGCGTGAGGAAGGCGCCCAGGCTCTGCCCCGCCACGCCGCGCAGACGCACGCGGAAGGTGCCCTCGGGGAAGCCCGCCCCGCCCGTCGCGTCGGCGATCTCGCCGGCCAACCCCGCGCCGACGGAGCGGTCGACGTTGCGCACGGGGAGGTCGGCCTCGCAGGGCGTCCCGGCGCGGACGGCCCCGACCCCGCCGAGCGCGGGGAGGAGGACGTCGCGGTCGAAGCGGCCCGCGGGCTCCTTCGCGGGGAGCGGCTCGGCCGGGTCCGGGGCGACGCGGCGGAAGAGGGCCGAGCAGTCAAGCGTGGCGACCTTGCCGACGGCGGCCTCGGGGTCCAGGCACAGGAGGTCGGCCCGGCCGCAGGCCTCGTCGAGCGAGCGGAGGCCGAGGGCGGCGAGCCACTCGCGCACCTCGCGGGCGACGAAGGTCAGGAAGTTGACGATGTACTCCGGCCTGCCGGAGAAGCACTTGCGGCGCTCGGGGTCCTGCGTGGCGACGCCTGCGGGGCAGGTGTTGGCGTGGCACTGCCGCATCATGACGCACCCCAGGCACACCAGGATGGTGGTGGCGAAGCCGAACTCCTGTGCGCCGAGCAGGGCGCCGATGACCACGTCGCGCCCGGTCTTCAGCTGGCCGTCCACCTGCAGGCGGACGCGTCGGCGCAGGCGGTTGAGCGTCAGGGTCTGGTGGGTCTCGGCCAATCCCAGCTCCCACGGCAGGCCGGCGTGGTGGATGGAGGAGAGGGGCGAGGCCCCGGTGCCGCCGTCGTGCCCGGCCACGAGGATGACGTCGGCCTGCGCCTTGGCGACGCCCGCCGCGACGGTGCCGACGCCGGCCTCGGAGACGAGCTTGACGGAGACGCGGGCGTCGGGGTTCACGGCGCGGAGGTCGTGGATGAGCTGGGCGAAGTCCTCGATGGAGTAGATGTCGTGGTGCGGGGGCGGGGAGATAAGGGTGAGTCCCGGAAGGGCATGGCGAATGCGCGCGACGAAGGCATCCACCTTGTGCCCGGGGAGCTGGCCGCCCTCGCCGGGCTTCGCGCCCTGGGCGATCTTGATCTGGAGGTCGCGGGCGCTGCGCAGGTAGCCCGCGGTGACGCCGAAGCGGCCCGAGGCGACCTGCTTGATGGCGCTGGCGCGGTCGGTGCCGAAGCGTTCCGCGTTCTCGCCGCCCTCGCCGGAGTTGCTCATCGCGCCGATGGCGTTCATGGCGCGGGCGATGGTCTCGTGCGCCTCGGGGCTGAGGGAGCCCAGGCTCATGGCGCCGGAGACGAAGCGCCGCAGGATGGCGGCCTCGCCCTCCACCTCTTCGAGCGGGATGGCCCGCGTGGGCCTGAAGGCGAAGAGGCCGCGCAGGGTGCACAGGCGGCGGGCCTGGCCGTCGATGGCCCGCGAGAACCGCTTGAACAGCCCGTAGTCCCCCTCGCGCACGGCCTGGCGGAAGTCGGCCAACGCCTCGGGCGTCCACAGGTGGCGCTCCCCGCCGACGCGGAAGACGTGCGCCCCGCCGGGCGGCAGGAGCGGCGTGGGCGCGGCGGCGGAGGCGTTGCGGCGGTTGGCGTCCGCGGCGATCTCGCCCAGCCCGATGCCGCCCACGCGGCTGACCGTCCCGGGGAGCCAGCGCGACACCAGCGCCTCGCCCAGGCCGACGGCCTCGAAGAGCTGGGCCGAGCGGTAGGAGCGCAGGGTGGAGACGCCCATCTTGGAGAGGACCTTCAGGAGGCCTTTGTCGAGGGCCTGGATGAAGTTGCCCGTGGCGGTGACGGCGTCGGCGCCGGTCTGCCCGCGGGCGGCGAGGTCGGCCACCGTGGCCAGGGCCAGCCACGGGTGCACGGCGGTGGCGCCGTAGCCCAGCAGGAGCGCCACGTGCATCACCTCGCGCACCTCGCCGGACTGGACGATCAGCCCGGTCTCGGGGCGGACGCCGACCGCGACGAGGGCGCGGTTGACGGCGGCGACGGCCAGGAGCGAGGGGATAGGCGCCTCGTCCGCGCCCAAACCGCGGTCGGAGAGGATGAGCAGGCGGCGGCCCTCCCCCTTCGCCAGCGCGACGGCCCGGTCGGCCAGGGCCTCGAGCGCGGCCCCGAGCGCGCCGCCGTCGCCGCCCGCGGGGAAGGCCAGGCGCAGCGTGGCGGGGCGGAACTCCTCGGCGCCGACGCGACCCAGACGCTCCACCTCGGCATCGGTGAGGATGGGACGGCGCATCTTGATGAGACGCGCG
>DVOR01000035.1 GCA_018713405.1 Candidatus Spyradenecus faecavium
CCCATCCTTCTGCTGACGCCCAGTGCGACAATCTCCCAGCCGACGGCGAAGCGCCCCACATGGGGATGGATATAGGTTCAACCCCCGCCTGGCTCAACGCCCTCACCGAGACCCACGGACTCCTCCTTTGGCAGGAACAGGCCCTCGCCCTTTTTCGCGACCTCGCCGGATTCCCCGCCGAAAACGCCTGGCAAACCCTCCGAGCCCTCCTCAAAGGCGAATACACCACCCTCCGCCGCGCCCGCCCCCGCTTCATCAAAGGCGCCCTCGCCAACCCCACCTTCTCCTCCGCACTGCCCACCCTCCGCACCCTCCTTCCTGCGGACCCTGCCTCCGCCCCGGATACTCCCGCCGCCCTCGCCCAACGCCTCTGGGACACCCTCCTCTTTTTTGCCTCCACCCTCTACCCCAAATCCCACGCCCTCTCCCGCACCCTCCTCGCCTACCGCCTCCTCCACCTCCGCCAACACCCTTAGGGGTCGCAACCGAAACCCTAAGGGTTCCGTCCCCAAACCCTAAGGGTTCCGCCCCCAAACCCTAAGGGTTCCGCCCCCAAACCCTAAGGGTTTCAGAAATTCATCAGCACTTATTTGGAATCGGGCGCTCGTGAGGTACAGCCTTCCTGAGTACCCATTGGGAGTTTCTGCCGGATGGCAAGTCTTCGGCAGGTTTGCTATACTGGGAAGGATGGTACGGCTTGAGGAACTTCTTGTTGGCAGTGAGGTGCGTGGGTTGACGCCGGGCGGCGTCGCCAAGGTGCTTGCCGTGCAGTGGTACGGGAATGCCGCGATTGAGGTGACCTACAAGACCGCGGATGGGGCGCTGGGGAACCAACTGCTTTACAGGGAAGACGAGGCACGCTTGGAGCCCGTCGGGGCGAGCCATCCGGCGTGGGGGTTTGACGCGGACGCCGACCAGCTGCGTCTGACGAACGAGGCTTACCGCATCCATCTGGCCCATCTCTTCGACCCTTACCTGGCGGTTCATACGTCCGCCATCGACCCGTTGCCCCACCAAATCGCGGCGGTCTACGGGGAGATGTTGCCGCGTCTGCCGTTGCGTTATCTGTTGGCGGACGACCCCGGCGCCGGCAAAACCATCATGACGGGGTTGCTCCTGCGGGAGCTGCTGGTGCGCGGGGATTTGCGGCGTTGCCTGATTGTGACGCCTGGGAACCTGACCGAGCAGTGGCAGGATGAGCTCTGGCGGAAGTTCGGCCTGCGCTTTGAATTGCTGACCAACGATTGCGTCGAGGCCTCCGTGAGCGGCAACGTCTTCACGGAGATGCCCTTTTGCATCGCACGGCTGGACAAGCTGGCGCGCAACGAGGCGCTGCGCGAGCGTCTCAAGCGCGTGGACTGGGACCTGGTCGTCTGCGACGAGGCGCACAAGATGAGCGCCTCCATTTGGGGCGGCGAGGTCAAGCCCACCAAACGTTTCCAGCTGGGGCGACTGCTCTCGGACACCGCGCACAACCTTCTGCTGCTCACGGCGACGCCCCACAACGGCAAGGAGGCGGAGTTTCAGCTCTTCCTCTCCCTGCTCGACCCGGACCGCTTTGAGGGTGCGGCGCGTTCCTCCCATCAGGCGATTGACGCCTCCGACGTCATGCGGCGCTTGGTGAAGGAAGACCTGCTGAAGTTCGACGGCACGCCGCTTTTCCCAGAGCGCCGCGCCACCACGGTGGCCTATGATCTCTCCGAGGCCGAGGCGGCGCTCTACGGCGCGGTCACGGCCTACGTCCGCGAGGAGTTCAACCGCGCGGAGAACCTGCAGGGCGACCGCAAGACGACGGTTGGCTTCGCGCTGACCATCCTGCAACGTCGCCTGGCCTCCTCGCCGGAGGCCATCTACCAGTCGCTTCATCGCCGCCGGGAACGCTTGGAACAGGGATTGGAAGAGTTGCGCATGATGCGGCGTGCGCCGGAGCCCGTGCCCTCCTTGCCGGACGATTACGACGAGGACGACTATTCCGACGAGGAGCTGGAAGCCGCCGAGGCGAACGTGGCCGACCGTGCCACCGCGGCTTCGACCTGCGCGGAGATGGAGGCCGAGATTCGCACGCTGAAGGCATTGGAGGAACAGGCCGACGCCGTACGGGCCTCCAATACCGACTGCAAGTGGGCGGAGCTCGCCAAGTTGTTGCAGAGCGAGCCGATGGCCGGCGCAGACGGTCATGGCGAAAAGCTCATCATCTTCACGGAGCACCGCGACACCCTCCGCTACCTGGAACGGAAGATCCGCGCGCTCTTGGGGCGCGACGAGGCGGTCGTCACCATCCACGGCGCGCTTTCCCGCGACGAACGGCGCAAGACGGAGGAACGCTTCAAGCAGGACCGCGAGGTCCGCATCCTCATCGCCACCGACGCCGCCGGCGAGGGTATCAACCTGCAACGCGCCCACCTGATGGTCAACTACGACTTGCCCTGGAATCCGAACCGTTTGGAACAGCGCTTCGGGCGCATTCACCGCATCGGCCAGACAGAGGTCTGCCATCTGTGGAACTTGGTCGCCCGCGAAACGCGCGAGGGTATCGTCTTCCAGCGACTCTTCGAGAAGTTGGAGGAGGAGCGCAAGGCTCTGGGTGGGAAGGTCTTCGATATTCTGGGCAAGTTGACTTTCGAGAACCGTTCCCTGAGTGACCTGCTCATCGAGGCCGTCCGCTACAGCGAGCGCCCGGATGTCCGCGAGCGTTTGTGGCGCAAGGTGGATGCCGCGTTGGACACCACGGCCCTGCGTAAACTGCTCGAGGAACGTGCCCTCACGGGAGACTCGTTGGGCATCGGGCAGGTCGCGGCCATCCGCGAGGAGATGGAACGCCAGGAGGCCCATCGCCTACAACCGCACTTCGTGGAGGCCTTCTTCAAGACCGCCTTCGCGGAGTTGGGCGGGGCTTTGCACCCGCGCGAAGCCGGTCGCTACGAACTTACCTTCGTGCCGTCCGCCATCCGCAACCGCGATCGCGTGATCGGCGTGGGGGAGCCTGTCCTCAAGCGCTATGAGCGCGTCTGCTTCGACAAGTCTCGCTGTTCGGTGCCTGGGTGCCCGCCGGCCGACCTGCTGTGCCCCGGCCATCCCCTGCTGGAGGCTATCATCGACCTGGTGCTGGAGCGCAACGCCGACATTCTGAAGCGCGGCGCCATCTTTGTGGACGATTTGGACGACGGTGACGCCGCGCGGCTGCTCTTCCATGTGGAATCCGCCATCCAAGACGGCGTGACGGTGCGCGACGGCGCCAAACGCATCGTCTCCAAGCGCGTTCTCTTCGTGGAGTTGCGCGAGGATGGCTCGACCTGCAACGCCGGCTCCGCCCCCTATCTGGACTACCGTGCGGCGACGGCCGAGGAGCAGGCCGCCATTCGCGCCTGGCTCCCCGCGCAGGCGTGGCTGGCCCAGGGGGTGGAGGCCCGCGCCACAGCCTACGCCATCGGGCACGTTGTCCCCGACCACCTCGCGCAGGTGCGGCAGGAACGCCTGGCCCGCCTGGACAAAATCGAGCGCGCCGTGAAGGAGCGCCTCCAAGAGGAGATCAACTATTGGGACTACCGCGCCGGTGAGCTGATGCAGAAGGAGCGTGCCGGCAAACCGAACGCCAAGCTGAACTCCCAACAGGCCAAGCAACGCGCCGACGATTTGGCCGCCCGCCTGCAAAAGCGGATGACTGAGATCGACTGCGAACGCCACATCGCCTCCCTGCCGCCCGCCGTTTTGGGCGGTGCGCTCGTCATCTCGCGGGGGTTGCTCGACCGTCTGATGGGGCGCCAGTCGACCGCGACACCTGACGCCGACGCACGCCGGGCGGTGGAGCGCGCGGCCATGGAGGCCGTGATGCGCCATGAACGCGAGGCCGGGTTTGTCCCCCGTGACGTCAGCGCCGACAAGGTCGGCTACGACATTGAGTCTTCCCTGCCGCCCGGTCGCGAGGCGTCCAACGTCCCTTGTCTGCGCTTCATCGAGGTCAAGGGGCGTGCCAAGGGCGCACCCACCGTCACCGTCACCAAAAACGAGATTCTCACCGCCCTCAACAAGCCGGAGGCCTTCATCCTGGCCTTGGTGGAGGTGGATGGGCCCGATGCCAAGCTGCTTTATCTGCGCAATCCCTTCCGCAACGCGCCGGACCTCTCGGCCGTCAGCGTGAACTACGACATCCGCGACTTGATCCAAAACGCGGAGGTCCTTTTCCAAGAGTGAGACCAGCCATGCCCACGAAGCTCATCGAAGTCGCCCTGCCACTCGATGCCATCAACGCCGCCTCCGTGCGCGAGAAGTCCATCCGCCACGGCCATCCCTCCACGCTCCATCTGTGGTGGGCGCGCCGCCCCTTGGCCGCCGCCCGCGCCGTCATCTGGGCCAGCTTGGTGGACGATCCCTCCGCCCATCCCGACCGCTTCCCCACCGTGGAGGCCCAGGAGACGGAGCGCAAGCGCCTTTTTGCCATTTTGGAAGACTTGGTGAAGTGGGAAAACTCCAATGACGAGCAGGTCCTCGCCGCCGCCAAGGCCGAGGTCGCCGCCTCCTGCAATGTAGCCGGGGGGGGGTACTACCTGCACTGTTAGACCCCTTCGCCGGCGGGGGCGCGATTCCCCTTGAGGCGCAGCGCCTGGGCTTGGAGGCCCACGCCCACGACCTGAATCCCGTGGCCGTGACCATCAACAAGGCGATGATCGAGATCCCGCCCCGCTTCGCCGGCCAGGCCCCCATCAACCCGGAAAGCCGCAAAGACCTCGCCAAGGATGCCGCCTTCCCCGGCGCCGCCGGCCTCGCCGCGGATGTCCTCCACTACGGCAAGCGGATGCGCGAGGAGGCCTTCGCCCGCATTGGCCACCTCTACCCCACGGTCACCCTGCCGCCCGAACAGGGCGGCGGCGAGGCCACCGTCATTGCCTGGATTTGGGCCCGCACCGTCAAATGCCCCAACCCCATCTGCGGCTGCGAAATGCCGCTGGTTCGGTCGTTCGTCTTGTCCCAGAAGAAGGGGAAAGAGGCGTGGTATGAGCCGGTTTTCGAGGGTTCCCAGGTCCATTATCGTGTCCATCGTGGGGGCTCTCCGACGCTGGAGGGAACAGTCAACCGAAAAGGTGCGGTGTGTGCGCATTGCGGCACGCCTGTTGCGTTCCCTTATATCCGCCAAGAGGGGAAGGCGGGGCGCATGGGATGCCACCTGTGCGCGGTTGTCGCCGATGGCCCGCATGGGCGCGTCTATCTGCCGGTGGACTCGATTCAGACGCAAGCGGCTCAAGTCCCACGTCCAGACGAGGTGCCCAACGCGAGCCTGCCAAAGAACCCGCGCGACTTCAAGACACCGAATTATGGCATGACTACCTTTGCCGATCTCTTCACCAATCGGCAGCTGACGGCGCTGACGACCTTCAGCGATTTGGTGGGCGAGGCACAGCGGTGGGCGGAGGCCGATGCCATCGCCGCGGGCTTGCCCGACGACCACATTCCCCTCCGCGAGGGCGGCCGTGGTGCCCGCGCCTACGCCGAAGCCATCGCCGTCTATCTCGCTTTCGTTGTGGACAAGTTGACTTTCTATCATACCGACCTTTGCACGTGGCATACGTCCCGAGAGATTATTAGTAATCTTTTTGGCCGTCAGGCGATTCCTATGGCATGGGATTACGCAGAGGCCAATCCATTTTCCGGGAGTTCCGGGTGTTTTGAGAATATGTTGGAGTGGGTCTACAAAGCGCTTCTTTGGTTACCGAAAGGTACACAGGGGACTGCATTGCAGGCAGATGCTCAGCGGGATTGCGGCTTGCGTGACATTGTTATCTCGACAGACCCGCCATACTACGACAACATTAGCTATGCAGACCTGTCGGACTTCTTCTACGTTTGGTTGAGGCGGGCGTTGCGGGGTATCTACCCCGAACTGTACGGCACGATGCTGACGCCGAAGGTGGAGGAGCTGATTGCCTCTCCGCTCCGTCAAGAGGGTAGCGTGGAGAAGGCGAAGGAGTTCTTTGAGGACGGGATGTTGGCCACCTGCCGGCAGTTGTGGCAGTACGCCAGCGAGGACATCCCCGTCACCATCTACTACGCCTACAAGCAGCAGGAGTCTGACCACACCGGTACGGCCTCATCGGGCTGGGAGACGATGCTCGCCTCCATCATCAAGGCCGGGTTTGCCATCACGGGTACCTGGCCGATACGGACGGAGTTGACGACCGCGCTTAAGCACAACGTTGGAGCTTTGGCCTCTTCCATCGTCTTGGTGTGCCGGAAGCGTGCGGCGGACGCGCCGTCGACGACGCGCCGGGCTTTCCTAGTGGAATTGCGTCGGGAGTTGGGCGTGGCGTTGGCGAAGATGCAGGACGAGTCCATTGCTCCGGTGGACTTGGCGCAAAGCGCCATCGGCCCGGGCATGGCCGTCTTCTCGAAGTATGCGCAGGTGCTGGAGGCCGACGGTACGCCGATGTCGGTGCGCACGGCGCTCCTGCTCATCAACCAGGAGCTTGACCTCTACCTCAACGCGCAGGGCGGGGAACTCGATGCCGTGAGCCGCTTCTGCCTTGATCTCTACGCGCAGTATGCCTTCAACGAGATTCTCTTCGGTGTGGCGGACACGTTGGCACGCGCGAAGAACGTTTCGGTGGCGGCGGTGGCGGAATGCGGCGCGATTTTCGCGGGCAAGGGCACTGTCCGTCTGCTGTGCCGTGACGAATTGCCCGAGGCGAAGGAGGGCGAGAAGGAGCCGACCTGGATGCTCTGCCAGCGCCTGACCCAGGCCATGGCCGTTGGCGGACTCAAGGGAACGGCGGACTTGGCTTCCACGCGCATCGCCAGCGACGTGGAGCGCGCGCGGGCCTTGGCCTATCGCCTCTTTACGTTGGCCGAGCTGAAGAAGTGGACGAAGGAGGCCTATGACTACAACGCGCTGGTCTCCGCGTGGGGCGAGGTACGGACCGAGGCGGAGGAGATCCGCCAGAGTCGCCCGGAACAAATGACGTTGGACATCTGAGCAAGGAGCATGACGATGGCTGAACAGACGAATTGGCAGCAGGTGCAGGCGGGCATGGACATCCTCCTGCCCCCGCTGGTGGATTATCTGGTGCGTGAGCTGAAGACCGCCTACGGCGACAAATGGTTGAGCCGTCTGCAGGAGGAGTGTGCCGACCTTCACCTCTCACTCGCGGGCGACGAGACCTCCTTCCGTCGGTCGCTGGACCTGCAACGGAGCCTCAAGCTCTTCGATAGGCTATGGAATAACATCTTCCGGAGCAAATTCCCAATCAATTATCGGAATTGGTGCAAGGAACTGCAGACTTCCCGGAATGAAACTGCCCACAAAAGCACGGAGGATTGCAGTCAGGAGTACGCCGACCGCGCGTTGGACACGATGGCGCGTTTCTGCCAAGGGTTTGATGCGGACGGCGCGGCACGGCTCTCCGCAATGGTACGTGCCATCCGCTACGGGTCGTCCAATGGTTCCACCGCCGTAAAGGAGTTCGTTGCGGAATCTAAGGGACCTCTCAACAAGAAGGACCGCGTGGAGGTGCTTGGCCAGGCGGATTCCGGTCTGCCAAGCTGGCGCGAGGTGATTCAGCCCCACCCGGACGTGGCGAACGGGACCTACCGCAACGCAGAGTTTGCCGCAGACCTCGCGCAGGTGGCGAGCGGAACGGCATCCATCGAGTATCAGGACCCGGTGGAGTTCTTCGCGCGAACCTATGTCACCTCCGGCATGCGGAAGCTGCTGGTGGAGGCGCTGAAGCGCGTCACGGGGCAGGGCGGCGAACCGGTCATCCAACTGAAGACGGCCTTCGGCGGCGGCAAGACGCACAGTATGTTGGCGCTCTATCATTTGCTAGGCGGGAAGGTCCAGGCCGACGATTTGCCGAACGTGAGGGAGACCTTGATTGAGGCCGGGGTGTCGGCGTTGCCGCGTGCCCACGTGGCGGTGTTGGTGGGAACGGCGCTTGACCCAGCCTCGACCAAACGTCCGAACGACCAGCCCGGCATCACCATCAACACGCTCTGGGGTGAGATGGCGGCGCAGTTGGTGAAATCCGCAGGGAACCCGAAGCTCTACGACTTCATCAAGGAGGCGGACAAGAAAGGAACGTCCCCGGGGTCTGAGGCGTTGGCGAAGCTCTTCGACGCTTGCGGGCCGTGTTTGATTCTCGTTGACGAACTGGTGGCCTACGCGCGGAAAATTGGGGACAAGACCAACTTGCCGGCGGGCTCCTTTGAGAATCTGCTCTCGTTTGTTCAGGAACTCACCGAAGCCGCACGCCGCAGTAAGTATGCCTTGGTGGCGGTCTCCATCCCGGAGTCCAACATTGAAATCGGTGAGGAGTTTGGTCAACGTGCTCAAAAGTCCATCGAGAACGTCTTCAAACGTATGGACGCCATCTGGCAGCCGGTGGCTGCGCAGGAAGGATTTGAGGTCGTCCGCCGCCGTCTCTTCCTGGATTGTAAGGACCCCGCGGCGCGGGACCGCGTCTGTAAAGCCTTCCATAAGCTGTACGCCGAGAACGAGAACGACTTTCCCTTCAAGGCCAAGGAGGCGGATTATCTTGGGCGCCTGACGGCGTGCTATCCCATTCATCCGGAGGTCTTTGACCGCCTTTATGAGGAGTGGTCCACGCTGGAGACCTTCCAACGCACGCGCGGCGTGTTGCGACTGATGGCGGAGGTCATCCATGAGCTCTGGATGAACAACGACGGTAGCACGATGATTATGCCGGGAACCATCCCGATGGACGCGCCCTCCGTGCGGAATGAGCTCATCCGCTACCTTGGCGACGCGTGGAACGCCGTCTTCACGCAAGACACCGATGGGAAGGGCTCCGTGCCTTATCAGTTGGACCGGAAGATGCCCCGTTATGGACAGAGCATGGCGGCACGGCGCGTGGCGCGCACGGTTATGCTCGGCAGTGCGCCGACCGTGCGTACCCAACAGAATCGCGGCATCTCGGAAGTGGCTGTTCATCTTGGTACGGTTCAACCCGGTGAAAACATCACCGTCTTCAGCGATGCGCTCCACACTCTGCGCGGTACGTTGACCTATCTTTACGCCAACAACTTTGACCGTTATTGGTACGACACCAAGCCCAACCTGCGCAAGACCATGCAAGAGCGCGCGAGGAGCTATGAAGAGCAGGCCGTCGAGGCGGAAATCAAGCGCCGCTTGGAGCGTCTGCGCCAGGGTGTCAAGGCAAGCGGTCTCGCGGCGGTGCACGTCTGCCCCGACTCTTCTGCGGACGTGCCGGACGAGCAAGCTGTCCGCTTGGTTATCCTGTCGCCCAAGAGTACGTGTGTCTCAATGACGGATACGACTCAGGCGACAAATGACGCGATGGTCTTGCTCTGCACGCGTGGTTCAGCTCAACGCCTCTACCGGAATATGTTGGTCTTTTTGGCGGCGGACGCTGGAACGCTCCCGGCGCTCAAGGAGGGTGTCCGCGATGCATTGGCCTGGCGCTCCATTTATGATGAGCGCGAGGGACTCAATCTGGACCCCGAGCAGGTCAGGGAGGCCAGGCTCAATCAGGACACCTCGAGTCGGACGGTCGAAGACCGCCTCATGGAGACCTATCGGTGGTTGCTGACACCCTCTGTCGATCCCTCGAACCCAAGGCAAACTCGATGGGAAGGTTCACCCATCGATGGCGGGAGCGAATCAATCCTGACACGGATTGTCGCGAAACTGAAGCGCGAAGAGAAACTCATCGACCGATGGGCACCAAAGCCCTTGCAGATGGAATTGGATACCCGACTCTGGAAGGAGAAGGATGCGCTCTCCGTCAAGGAACTGTGGGCAATGCTCAGTTCCTATTGCTATCTGCCCCGTCTCAGGGAGTTCTCTGTCTTGGAACAGGCCATTCGGGAGGGCGTGGCAGGGAACTTCTTTGCGCTTGCCTCCGGTTTGGAAGGGGGGCGATACCAAAACCTGCGACTTGGCGACCCGGTCATGACGGTCTATCCCACGGACTTGTTGGTCAAGCCTGAAGTGGCATTGGTGAATATGGACCCGGAGCCAAGACCGGGACCTAATGAACCAACGACAGTTGATCCCACGCCTCAGCCGACGCCAGAGCCGTCACCAACGCCTGAGCCCAAAGGACCGAATCGCTTTTTCCTTGCCAAGCAGCTGGACAACACGCGTGCTAACCGCGACGTGAGTGAAATCATTTCAGAAATCGTCAGTAACTTGCAGAATGAGAAAGGGTGTCGAATCGAGATCACGCTGGAAATCCATGCCAATGTGCCGAATCAGTTCTCAGAGGGTACAATCCGCACAGTCAAAGAGAACTGCCGGACGCTGAAGGTACAGACCGCTGGATTTGAGCGCGTGTAACCGGGGATTGCACGATCCTAATGCGAGGCGATAACCTCGAAGCATGGGCAGGTTCGTGGAGCCTGCCCTGTTTTTCGTTGCATTACGCTCAAACTTTCCCTTTGATGGGTCTGTTGCACGCCAGGGCGCAACGTGATAGCCTATGCGGTGTCGTATGGTACGGTAACGCGATGTTGCTTTTCGTCGGACGCGGGAGTCGTTATGGAGTCGAACACGGTTTATCTTCTCGATTTGCTGTCGCAGAAGGATGTGACGTTCTTTATTCCGCCGTATCAGCGGAATTACGAGTGGACAAAAGACCAGTGTCAGGTCTTTCTCGACGACATCAGGAAAACCTGCACGCGAAACATCACGGGCGGCGTCAAGGTCAGTTCGGAGCATTTCTTTGGGACGGTTACCTATTTTCAGACGAAGACAGCGTTCGGAGCGCCAGACAGGTTGATCCTTGTCGATGGGCAACAGCGGATTACGACGACTATGCTCTTCCTCGCCGCGTTACGGGATGTCATTATGGCGGACGAAACAAGGGGGTATATCGATTCACATTTTCTGAAGAACAGCTCGGGGATGGGTGAGAGCAGGTTCACGGTGAAGCTGAAGCAGGTCGAGACCGATTGGGCCCCGTATCGGAAAATCGTGCTGGGGGAGGCACTCTCGCCGGACGACAAGGAGACGGCCATCTACAG
>DVOR01000036.1 GCA_018713405.1 Candidatus Spyradenecus faecavium
GTCGGCGATCCGCCCCCGGTCATACGCGCACACCCCCGCGTAGAGGATGCGCGTCTTCGTCGGGTCGACCTCCGCGCCGGAATAACCCGCCGCGCAGAGCACGCGCCCCCAGTTCGGGTCACGCCCGAACCAAGAGGTCTTCACCAACGGCGAGCGCGCGATGGCACGCGCCACCAAATGCGCGTCGTGCGGCGTCTCGGCGCCCGTCACACGCACGGTGACGAACTTGCTCACGCCCTCGCCGTCCATCACGATCTCCTTCGCCAGCGCCTGGCACAGCGCCGTCAACGCCGCCTGGAAAACCTCCGCCTGCGGGTGCCCCGCGCACAGCGGCGCGTTCCCCGCGGCGCCGTTCGCCAGGCAGAAAAGGGAATCGTTCGTCGACTCGTCGCCGTCGACCACCACGCAGTTGAAGCTCGCGTCCGCGGCGGCCTTCAGCGCGTCCTGCAACCAGCCCGGCTCGACGGCCGCGTCGGTGGTGACAAAGGCCAGCATCGTCGCCATCTTGGGCTCGATCATCCCCGCGCCCTTGCACATCCCGCCCAGGGTCACGGTTTTGCCGTCGATCTCGCAGGTGACGGCGGCGTGCTTCGGGCGGGTGTCCGTCGTCATGATGGCGCGCGCCGCCGTCTCGTTCACCTCAGGCCCCACCGCGAGCGCCCGGGCCGCCGCCGCGATGCCGGCCGTCACGCGGTCGACGGGGAGCGGCGCCCCGATCACGCCCGTGCTCGCCACCAACGCGCTGCCCTCCGGCAGCCCCAGCGCCTCCTCGGCCGCGCGCGCCATCGCCGCGGCCGCCTCCTGACCGGCCACGCCGGTGCACGCGTTCGCGCAGCCGGTGTTCACCGCCACGCACTGCGCCGAAGGCGACGCCGCCAAACGCGCCCGGTCAAACCCGACCGGCGCCGCGAAAACCAGGTTCGTCGTGAAGACGCCCGCCGCCGCGCACGGCCGGTCCGAGGCCACCAAGGCCACATCCAGCCGATCGGCATACTTCACCCCGGCCTTCACGCCCGCGGCGCGAAAGCCCATCGCGGAGGTCACGCCTCCCCTTGGGTCAATCCCACTCATTGTCGCAATCCTTCACTCGATAAACGCGTCCAGTATACCACAATCCCCGCCAATGGTGCAGGGCTTTCCTCTTTCGCGAAAGCGCTGCGGCCTCGCCGCCGCACGCCCCGCACGCCGTCCTCAGGGACAAAAAAGCCCGTGGCCGAAGCCACGGGCGAAAAATGGTGGTGGGTCTACGATTCGAACGTAGGAAGGCAAAGCCAGCGGATTTACAGTCCGCCCCAGTTGGCCACTTTGGTAACCCACCTGGAAAACGCCGCATACTATAGCAAACCCCCTTGCCCCGCGCAAGGACTTTTTTGCGCCAGGGCAAAAAAAGCCAGGGGTCGAGGGATGGCGGCTTAATCGGTCCGAATGTGCGCACAAACGGCCATGCTCGTTCCATCCCAGCCCCTGGCGGGCCAAGGCGCAGGACAATGCGGCGTGCGCGGGGTGGGGTGGGGTGGTGCACGCCTAGGGGAAGTCCACTCTCGCCTTGACATCACTAAGGTAACACAAGCCCCCGGCAAAGTCAACATAGGAAGCGGAGTCCGGCGGGGGCGGAAAGTTGTGCTTGCGTGGGGGCGGGGTTTTTGGTATGGTTGGGGGCAGTCATGAGACACATGGAGTTCGCGCTTGGCCTTCGACTTAGCCTGTTGCCGCTGACGGCGGTGGGCCGCGGTTGCCTTGGCGCGTGACGGAACGTGCGTGACGAGTGACGGCAAGTGGCCTCCGCGGGTTTGGTTCAGACGGCGGGGGCCTTCGTTTTGCGGAGCCCCAGGCGTCCCCGGGGGGCCGATAAGAGGAAGCAAGACATGGACACGAGAAAGATCGCGATTTTCGACACGACGCTGCGCGACGGCGAGCAGAGCCCGGGCTGCAGCATGAAGCTGCATGACAAGCTGTTGGTGGCGGGGAACCTGGAGGCGTTGAAGGTGGACGTGATCGAGGCGGGCTTCGCCATCGCCTCGCCGGGTGACTTTGAGAGCGTGCAGGCGATCGCGGCGCACGTGAAGGATTGCACGGTGGCGTCGCTGGCGCGGTGCCTGAAGGGTGACATCGACCAGGCGTGGGCGGCGGTGCAGTGCGCGGCGCGCCCGCGGATCCATGTCTTCCTGGCGACGAGCCCGGTGCATATGCAGTATAAGCTGAGGATGTCGCCGGAGCAGGTGTTGCAGCAGGCGACGGCGATGGTGGCCTATGCGCGCAACCTGTGCCCGGAGGTGCAGTTCTCGCTGGAGGATTACACGCGCACGGAGGAGGAGTTCTCCTGGCGGGTGATCGAGAGCGTGATCAAGGCCGGCGCGGCGGTGGTGAACCTGCCCGACACGGTGGGCTATGCGATTCCCGAGGAGTTCGGGGCGCGGATCTCGCGCGTGTTGGAGCACGTGCCCAACGCGGGGCAGGCCACGCTGGCCGTCCACTGCCACAACGACCTGGGTCTGGCGGTGGCCAACACCCTGGCGGCGCTCCGCGCGGGCGCGGGTCAGGCGGAGTGCACCATCAACGGCATCGGCGAGCGCGCGGGCAACGCGGCGCTTGAGGAGATCGTCATGGCGCTGAAGACGCGCAGGGATTTCTTCAAGGGGCTGGAGTGCCGCATCGACACGACGAAGATCATGGGCACGAGCCGCTGCGTCTGCTCGGTGACGGGCAGCCGTGTGCAGGCGAACAAGGCCATCGTGGGCCAGAACGCCTTTGCGCATGAGTCGGGCATCCATCAGCATGGGATGCTGGCCAACCGTGAGACCTATGAGATCATGACGCCGGAGTCCATCGGCCTGACGCAGAGCCAGATGGTGCTGGGCAAGCACTCGGGCAAGCACGCGCTGAAGGACCGCCTGACCCAGCTGGGCATCTCGCTGAACGATGAGCAGCTGCAGGAGCTCTTTGTGCGCTTCAAGGATTTGGCCGACGCGAAGAAGGTGGTGACCGACGCGGACGTGGAGGCGCTGGCGCGTGGCCTGGAGATGCGGGCCGACGGCAGCCAGAAGCTGGTCTTCGACCGTTTCCTCGCGGCCACGGGCAACACCAACGCGAACGTCTCGACGGTGCGCCTGAAGGTCGACGGCCAGCAGGTCGAGGCCGTGGCGATGGGCAGCGGGCCGATCGAGGCCTCGTTCAACGCCATCAACCAGATGCTGAACCTGCACGTGACGGTGGAGAACTTCGCGGTCTCGGCCGTGACGGCGAACGTCGACGCGCAGGGTGAGTGCGAGCTGCGCGTACGCCACAACCAGAAGGTCTATCTGGGCCGCGGCGTGGCGCAGGACATCATCGAGGCCGCCATCCGGGCCTATGTGCACGCGCTGAACGGCCTGCTCGAGGATGAGCAGCGCATGACCGCCAACGCCGCCGCGCTCGCGGCCTCCGGCGTCGGCGGCGGCCTGGCCTAAGCGAAGGAGCCGCCCCGTGGACATCGCGACGCTGGATGTGCGCGCCCTGCGCCTGGGCCAGGGCCTCACGCTCGAGGGCCTGGTGCACACCGGGCGCGACCGCCTGCACAAGCATCTCCACGAGGGCGGCGCCCTGCCGCCGGGCGTCGACCTGCGCACGTCCGCGCTCTACCACTGCGGCCCCGTGATGGTGGCCGACGGCGCGGGCGGGTGGCGCATGGTCGCCGGCGGCCCCACCACCTCCTCGCGCGAGGAGCCTTACGAGGCCGACGTCATCGCGCGGTTCGGCCTGCGCGTCATCATCGGCAAGGGCGGCATGGGGCCCAAGACCGTCGCGGCCTGCCGGGAGCATGGGTGTGTCTACCTGCAGGCCGTGGGCGGCGCGGGCGCGCTCATCGCCGCCGCGGTCGAGCGCGTCGAGGGGGTGGACTTCCTGGAGGCCTTCGGGCCGGCCGAGGCCATGTGGCACCTGCGCGTGCGTGGGTTCCCCGTCACCGTCGCCATCGACGCCCACGGCAACAGCCTCTATGAGCGGGTCGCCGCAGACTCCGCCAAGCGCCTCCATGAGCTGCTCGCCTAAGGCCGCGCCCCGCTTCTCGCTCATCGTCCCGGTCTATCGGGTCGAGCGTTTCCTGCGGGACGCGCTGGAGGCCGTGCGCGCGCAGACCTTCGCGGGCTGGGAGGCGCTGTGCGTGGACGACGGCAGCCCCGACGCCTGCGGCGCGGCGCTCGACGAGGCCGTGCGCGAAGACGGCCGCATCCGCGTCGTCCACCAGCGCAACGCCGGCGTCAGCGCCGCGCGCAACCGCGCCCTCGGCCGCGTTCGCGGCGAGTACGTCCTCTTCCTGGACCCCGACGACGCCGTGTGCCCGGGGTGGTTCGCCGCCTTCGACGCCGTCATCCGCCGACACGCCCCCGACCTGGTTCAGTTCGACTACCGATACTTCCCGGCGGAGAGCGACTGGCGTGCCCTGCCGGAGCCGCGTTTCGACCTCGACGCGTGCCGCGTCGCCACGGAGCCCCGCACCTGCGCCGAGGCCTTCGGCCCGCGCCTGGTCAACGGCGGTTACCCGTGGACGAAGGCTTGGCGGGCCGGGATTCTCGAGGGCAAGCGCTTCCCCGTGGGCATCGCGCTCTATGAGGACCGACACTTCCTGTGGGACGTCTTCCCGGACATCCATCGGCTGGCCGTGGCGGACTTCCCGGGTTACTTCTACCGCCAGGGCGCGGCCTCCGCGTTGACCAAGCCGCGACCGGCCCTCGAGCGCGCCCACATTACCGTCAGCGAATACCGCGCGCTCTTCACCCTCGACCGCCGCCTGCGCGGCGACCCCCGCCGCCCCTACCCGCTCTTCTACTACGCCATCCATGCGTGGGCCGGCTTTCGTATCAAGCTCCACCTCCGCCGGCCCGACAAACCCATCGTCCTCCCCACCACCCTTCCCCCCGCGGCCCGGACACGCCTCGCCATCCTCGCCCGCCTCCTCTTCCTCCGCCTCCTCTTCGCCGCCGAGCGCCTCCGCTACGCCCTGAGCCTCCTGTTGCGCCGTTGATTACGATGCCCCGTTAAAGGAGTATACCATGCCCCCCCCGACTATCTCCCTCATCGTTCCCGTTTATAAAGAAGAATTCCTCCTTCGTGAGGCCTTGGCCTCCGTCCAAGCGCAGACTTTCCAGGACTACGAGGTCATCTGTGTGGACGATGGAAGTCCGGACAATTGTGGGACAACCATCGATGAGTTCGTCCGGAGTGATTCGCGATTCCATGCCGTCCATCACCGTAACGCCGGGGTTCGAGGCGCTCGCAATCGAGGATTGGAGCGGGTTCGTGGCGAGTATTTCCTGTTCCTTGACCCGGATGATGCCTTCTGCCCAGACTGGTTCGCCGCGTTTGCCAAGATTATCGAGCGCGACCATCCAGACCAAATCCGCTTTGCGACGCAGCGGGTCATGCCCGAAACGGATTGGCGGAAGGTGCAACCGCCGACTTTCCCGAAGAATCCGGTCTACACCGCGAAGGGGGCTTGGGCGTGTTGCAAAGCGCTTTGGCCGACGTTGGCGACCTCAGAGTACCCCATCTGGTACGTGGCGTGGCGTAGGGACTGTTTCCAAGCCATGCGCTTCCGGATGAACACCAAGTTTGGTGAGGACACACTCTTCAACTGGTGGGCCAGCATGTTGACGAACTCCGTCGTGAAATTTGAGTATCCCGGCCATTATTATCGTTATCGGTGGAACTCCGGGGTCTTCCAAAGCGTCTCCGCCGTAGGTCGTGCCCGCTCCTATCTTTACGCAGTCCGAGAGGTCCTGCGGTTGACATGGCACCTGCGTGGCGACAAACGCCTGCCCTTCCCTATCCTGAGCTATACGCCGGTCATCTGGAACTATGCCACGCCGTCCAAACTGAAGCGCCTCCTGGGGATTCATGCGTTGCTCGGAGGCCAGATTCCCCCCTGCCCGGCGCGGTTGGTACGTTACATCCGGAACGTCGAGCAGGGCAAGCGCGACTTCATCCTCCCCGCCGTGCTGACCCGCGTGGCGGCCCTGTTTCTGCTCTACGCCATCGAGGGCGTCCGCATGTGGTTCTGCCTGGCGGTGGAGCGGGTGCGGGGGAAGTGACGAAAAAGGCCCCGGGCGAATCGCCTCGGGGCCTCGGTATGGAGGGATAGGAGAAACGAAGATGAGTAAAGTCACACTCATGCTTACGTCAATAGAATAGCACATCGGGTTTGGCGTGTGTGTCCTTTCGCCGCGCATTTTGGAGTGTGCACTGGCGTAGGCAGGGCGGTTGGTGCAGGTGGGGGGCGGGTTTTTGGTATACTGATGGGCATGAATGCTCCTACGCTTTTCTTTGATTTGGACGGGACGTTGATCGATTCCCGCGGGGACATCGCCAACAGCGTGAATCTGACGCGCGCGGATTACGGTCTGCCGCCGTTGCCGTTGGAGGAGGTGACGAAGATGGTCGGGAACGGGGCGCGGCAGCTGATGCTGCGCGCGATGCCGGATTTCGCGGACCGTCTGGACGAAATCGTGGCGAACAACAAGCGGCAGTACGCAGCGCACCTGGTGGAGCGGACGTTCATGTATCCGGGGGTGCCGGAGGGGCTGGCGGCGCTGCGGGCGCTGGGGTGCAAGATGGCGGTGACGTCGAACAAGACGTCGGCGCACATCCCGCGGATCTTGGAGGCGCTGGGCATCCTGCGGTTCTTCGACGTGACGGTGGGCGGCGGGGACGTGCCGGAGCTGAAGCCGGCGCCGGACCTGCTCTATCTGGCGGCGAAGCGCATGGGGGTGGAGGTGCGGCCGACGGATTGGGTGATCGGCGACCATTACACGGACCTGGAGGTGGGGCGGCACGCGGGCGTGAAGGTGTGCCACTGCGCGTATGGCTTCGGCCAGCCGCGGGGGGAACGCTTTGACGTGGAGGTGCAGGACCTGCGGGAGTTCGCGGATTATCTGAAGGGACTGCTTGCGTGAACGGATGGCGCAGGGTGCGGTTCTGGGCGCTGGGCGTCGCGTTGGGCGCGGCGGCGGTGGCCTCGGCCGCGCTCTGCACGCGGCGGGTGTCGCCGGCGGGCGCGTCGGGGGGGCCGGCGGCGCTCTTGGTGGGACTGGGGGGGAGCCGGGGCATCCTGGCGGAGGTGTTGTGGTATCGCATCAACGGGCTACAGCGGGAGGGCCGCTACGCGGAGCTGGGGGCGCTGACGGATTATCTGGTGGGGCTGGACCCGGCGAACATCGAGGCGTGGGCCTACAACGCGTGGAACCTGGCCTACAACGTGAGCCATGACCACGCCGACGCCGAGGCGCGGTGGCGGTGGATCCTGCGCGCGCAGGCGTTGCTGGAGCGGGGACTTGAGGCGAACCCGGGGAACCCGACGCTGCTGCGCCAGCAGGGGTGGATCTGGGAGCACAAGGTGGGGGGCTTCCGCGAGGAGACGCCGCCGCATGACTACCCGGAGGAGAACCGGGACTACCGCGCCAGGACGGCGCTGTTGCCCCCGCCGACGCACGCGGCGGCGCTGGAGGCCGCGCTCGGCGCACCGGCGGATTGGGGCGACCCGGCGTTGCGGGCGGTGGATTGCTACCTTCGCGCGGGGGCGGCGCCGGACGCGCTCCGGGCGTTCCGCGGGTATCTGCTGGACCGGGCGCCGACGGCGCGCCGGGCGCTCTTTCCCTTTCTGTTTCGTCTGTATGCCGCCGCCGAGCCGGGGCTCAACCTCCCCGAGCTGCAGGGGGCCCTCGCCCTCGCCGCGCACCTCGAGGCCGAGGCCCCCGGCGACCCGGCCCTGCGTGCCCTGCGCGAACGCGCGCGCCGCACGCTGACCAAGGAGAACGCACCATGATTCGGACCATCGGCGACACCGTCGTCGCCTTCGACTGCGAGTGGATCCCGGACGCCAACGCCGCCCGCGCCCTCTTCCCCGACGCCGCCGACCTGCCGGAGGGGGAGCTCCTCGCGCGGCTGTGGGCGCACAACGGCGCCACGCCCGAGGACCCGCGCCCCTTCGTGCGCCTGATGCAGAGCCGCGTGGTCTCGGTGGCCATGCTGATGCGCTCCGCGCCGAAGGTCAAGGGCGGCGACCCCGAGCTACGGTTGGTCTGGCTGCCCAAGGACCCGGACGACGCGGCGTGCCGCGCCGAGCGCAAGGTGGTGGGCTCCTTCCTCGCCGCCATCGGGCGCAGCCAGCCCCAGCTCGTGGGGTTCAACTCACGCTCGTCCGACCTGCGGATCCTGGCCCAGCGGGCCCTTGCCCTCGGCATCCCCGCGAAGGGCTTCCTCAGCCACCCCGCCAAGCCGTGGGAGGGCGTCGACTACTTCGCGCGCGACAACGATTGCTCCATCGACCTGATGGACCTCATCGCCGGTGGGTTCTCCGGGCGCGCCGCGGCCCTCTCGCTCCACGAGGCCGCCACGCTCTGCGGCATCCCCGGCAAGTTCGACGCGCACGGCGACCAGGTGCTCGACCTCTGGCAGCAGGGGCGCTACCGCGAGATCGTGCAGTACAACTGCTACGACGCCATCACCACCTACCTGCTCTGGCTCCGCCTGGCCTGGGTCTCCGGCCGCTTCCAGACCGACCAGTACGAGAACGAGCAGGCCCTCGTGCGCGAGCTTCTCATGGGCCTCTGCGACGAGCCGGCCACCGCCTTCCTCGAGCCCTACCTCATGGAGTGGGACCGTCTCACCGACCTCCGCGAGCGCTTCCCTCTCTGACCTCACGTTTCCCGCGAAGACGCAAAGGAACGCAGGGCCTGGCGCTTCATCGCCAGGCCCTGCGGTTCATCGTCGCCCTGCCCCTCTCCCCGCGGCGTGCGGCTGAGCGAGGCGGGTGCATAAAAAAGCCGCCGTGCGGGGCACGGCGTGGCTTCGGTCAGGGTTGGGGAACCCGCCATTAGTCGGCGGTGATGCCCTTCTCCTGGAGGTACTTGATGACGGAGCCGACGGTGGTGAGCTTCTCGGCGTCCTCATCGGGGATCTCGGCGCCGAACTCTTCTTCGAAGGCCATGATGAGCTCGACCTGATCGAGGGAGTCGGCGGAGAGGTCGTCGATGAAGGAGGCCTCGGGGGTCACCTGGGCGGCGTCCACGCCGAGCTGGTCGACGATGATGTCTTTGACTTTCTGTTCGAGGGACATGTTCTGTGCTCCTTGGGGTTGTTTAGGCCCCCACGGAGGGGGCTCGGTTGTGAAAGGGTGGGTTAGAAGGCCATGCCACCGCTGACGGCGAGGGTCTGGCCGGTGATGTAGCGGGCCTCGTCGGAGGCGAGGAAGCGGATGGCCTTGGCGACGTCCTCGGCCTCGCCGAGCTCCTGGAGGGGAATCATCTGGGCCATCTTGTCCTTGGCCTCCTGGGAGAGGACCTCGGTCATCTTGGTCTTGATGAAGCCGGGGGCGACGGCGTTGCAGCGGATCTTGCGCTTGCCGTATTCCTTGGAGAAGGTCTTGGTGAGGTTGATGACGCCGGCCTTGGCGGCGCCGTAGTTGGCCTGGCCGACGTTGCCGAAGAGGCCGATGACGGAGGCGGTGTTGACGATGCAGCCGCCGCAGGGCTTGCCGTCGGGGCCCTTGTTCTTGCTCATGGGGCGGATGGCGGCCTTGGAGAAGAGGAAGACGGACTTGAGGTTGGTGGCCAGGACGGCGTCCCACTCGGCCTCGTCCATCTTGATGAGGAGGTTGTCGCGGGTGATGCCGGCGTTGTTCACCAGGATGTCGAGGCGGCCGAGCTGGTCGACGGTGGCCTTGACGGCGGCGTCGACCTGGTCGGCCTTGGAGACGTCGCACTGGATGGTGATGACGCGGTGGCCGTAGGCCTCGACCTGGGGCTTGGCGGTCTCGAGGAGGGCGGGGTTGAAGTCCAGGAGGGCGACGTCGGCGCCGCATTCGGCGAAGGCCTTGGCGGTGGCCAGGCCGATGCCGCCGCCGGAACCGGTGACGAGGGCGACTTTGCCGGTGAAATCGTACATGGCGGGTCCTTTCTTAGGCGGTGACTTTGGGGAGGGCGGCCTCGAGGGTGGCCGTGTCCTGGACGTTGGCGACGGCGTTGGCGCGGTCGATGCGGCGGATGAGGCCGGAGAGGACCTTGCCGGGGCCGAGCTCGAGGAAGAGGGCGCCGGGCTTCATGACGGCCTTGACGCAGTCGGAGAAGTGGACGGGGCTGTCGACTTGGCGGAGCATGGCGGCCTTGATGGCCTCGCCGTCGTTCTCGTGGAAGGCGCCGGTGGCGTTGGAGAGGACGGGGATGCGGGGCGTGCCGAAGGGGATGTCCTTGACGAACTCGGCCAGGCGCTCGCGGGCGGGGGTCATGAAGGGGGAGTGGAAGGCGCCGGCGACCTGGAGGACGACGTTCTTGACGCCCTGGGCGGCGGCGAGCTCGGCGGCCTTGGCGACGGCCTCGTGGGTGCCGGAGATGACCTGCTGGCTGTCGGAGTTGATGTTGGAGACGGTGCAACCGGAGCCCGCGCAGATGGCGTCGAGCTGCTCTGGGGTGGCGCCCATGATGGAGATCATGCCCGAGGGCTTGGCCTCGCAGGCTTCCTGCATGTACTTGCCGCGGGCCTGGAGGATGCGCAGGGTGGTCTCGAAGTCGAGGACGCCGGCGGCGCAGAGGGCCGTCCATTCGCCGAGGGAGAGGCCGGCGGCCGCGTCGGCGGGGACGTCGCAACGCTTGCGGAAGGCGGCGTGGCAGGCCATGGAGACGGTGAAGATGGCGGGCTGGCAGACGTCGGAGCGCGTGATGGCCTCGGCGGGGCCCTCGAAGCAGAGCTTCTTGAGGTCGAAGCCGAGGACGTCGTTGGCCTTGTCGAAGAGGGCCATGATCTCAGGGTCGGCCTCGGCGAGGTCCTTGCCCATCCCGGGGAACTGGGCGCCCTGTCCTGCGAAGAAGAGGTTCAACATACGCAATGCTTCCTTTCTGGCCCTTTAGTTTAGCGGTTTTCGCCGGCGGTTTCAACCGGGCGTTGGCCGTGGTTGCCGATGAGCTCGGTAAGTTCCTCATCCGTCGGGGGTTCCGGCAAGGCGGCGATGCGCTCGGCGATTTCCTTGGAGACGTTGTGCGCGGCGGCGCGCGACCCTGCGGCGCAGGCATAGGCGATGGCCTTGTGCGTGGAGGAGCCGTGCGTGATGATGACCGCGCCGGAGACGCCGAGGAGGGGCGCGCCGCCGTAGACCTCGGGGTCCATGTGGTGCTTGAGGCGCTTGAGGGCCGGCAGCAACGGGACGGCGGCGAGCTTGTAGAGGAAGTTGCCGAAGACGATCCGCTTGAGCCAGTAGCCGATGGCGTGGGCGGCGCTTTCGGAGGTCTTGAGGATGACGTTGCCGATGAAGCCGTCGCAGACGATGACGTCGGTCTTGCCCTCGAAAACGTCGTGGCCCTCGACGTTGCCGCGGAAGGCGATGCCGGGGGTGTAGTCGCGCAGGAGGGGGAAGGCGTGCTTGGTCAGCTCGTTGCCCTTGGAATCCTCGGTGCCGATGCTCATCAGGCCGACGACGGGCTTCTCGCGCCCCAGGACGAGGCGGCTGTAGATGTCGCCCATGACGGCGAACTCGCGCAGCCACTCGTGGTGGCAATCGGTGTTCGCGCCGGCGTCCAGCAGCAGCGTGGGCCGGTCGGGGTCCTTGGAGGGGAGGACCGTGGCGATGGCGGGGCGGGCGACGCCCTTGATGCGGCCGAGGACGAAGAGGGCGCTGGCGGCCATGGCGCCGGAGTTGCCGGCGGAGACGGCGGCGTCGGCCTTGCCTTCCTTGACCAGGCGCATGCAGACGTTGATCGAGCAGTTCTTTTTCCTGCGGACGGCCGCGGCCGGGGCGTCGTCCATCGCGATGGATTCATCGGTGTGGAGGATGCTCAGGCGGCCGTTGGCCAGCAGGGCCTCGACGTCGGGAATGGGGCGGATCTTGGGGTGGCGGTGGCGGAGCGCCTTGCGGATGGCGCCCTCGTCGCCCACCAGGATGACGGAATCCTGCGACTGGGCCGCGGCGACGACGCCGCCCCAGACAATCTCGTACGGCGCATTGTCGCCGCCCATCGCATCGAGCGCTATCCTCATGTCAGCACCTCTTTGCAGATTGGCCCATGGATTCGGTCACCGGCCGGGGGCCGCGGATTATTCCGCGGTCTCCTCGGCCACCTTCAGGACCTGACGGCCGTCGTACTGGCCGCAGGCGGGGCAGGCGCGGTGGGCCAGACGGGTGGCGCCGCAGGCGCAGGTGACGGTGCCGGGGACGGCGGCCTTGATCTGGCCGCGACGCTGGCGGACACGCATTTTGGACTTCTTCCGTTTCGGGACTGCCATGGTTCGCTCTCTTTCTTTCTAAGCGCTGGTCGCTCTCACTCACTCATCTTGCGGGGCCCAACCGTCCAGCGCGCCCCACGGGGAGCCGTCGCCCCCCTGTGCGCAACCGCACGGCCCTTCGTTCAGGTTTTTGCCGCAGTGTGGGCACACGCCCTTGCAGCCTTCCCCGCAAATCGGGTACGAAGGAAGAACAAGAATAATACCTTCTCTGGCCGATTCCGTCAAGTCCCATGTGTTTTGGCCCTCCACCTGGAGGGTCTCGCAGAAGTCTTCCTCGGCGAATTCGGCGTCGAAGTCGCGCCCGCAACGGCGGCAGACGCAACGGCAGGGCAGGCGCAGGGCGCCGCGCGCGAGGGCTTCGCCGCCGGGCAGCAGCGTCACCTCGATGTCGTAGGCCAGCGGCCCGGCGGGGCGGAGCTGCGCCAGGTCGTCGATCGCCAGGAGCGCGGCGTCGAGGGTGCCGCGCAGGCGCTCGGGGCGGCCTTCGCGCAGGCGGCCGAGGTCAACGGTCAAACGCGCCGGTGTTTCCAACGGCCCCTCCTTGGATGCGCTGTTCGGGGTGCGCGGCGAGGAAGGCGCGCAGGTGGCGCTCCACGCACGGCGGCACGAAGTGGGCGGTGGCGCCGCCGTAGCGCGCCACCTCGCGGACGGTGGAGGCGGTGATGTAGCTGTGCTCCTCGTTGGGCATGAGGAAGAGCGTCTCCACCTCCGGCGCCAGCTGGCGGTTCGTCAGCGCCATCTGGAACTCGTACTCAAAGTCGCTGTAGGCCCGCAGGCCGCGCACCACCGCGCGCACGCCCTGCCGGCGGCAGAACTCCACGAGCAGGCAGTCGAGCGGCTTGACGGTCACGTTGGCCAGGCCCTCCTCGGCGATGGCCTCGCGCACCATCTCCATGCGCTCGTCGATGCCGAAGAGGCGCGTCGGCTTGGGCGAGATGCCCGCCACCGCCACGATCAGGCGGTCAAACAGACCCGCGCTCCGACAGATGAGGTCGAAGTGCCCTTTGGTCATCGGGTCGAACGTCCCGGGATAAACCGCCGTTGTCTCTTTCATAATGCCACCCAGTATACCACATTTGTTAGTGTTTCGTCAGAGGCGCAAGGGGGTGCTTTGCGCCCCCGGAGAACAGAGAACAGAGAACGGAGAACAGAACGCGCGCAAGCGCGCGACGGGCGATCCGCCGTCAGATGCTCGCCTTCCTGAATCTCATGTATCTCCTGAATCTCCTGTGCGCCGCTGGGGAACCGCCGATTACGCAGATTGGAGCCGATTAGGGGCCGGCTGCCGCCGGCAGGACGCAGGAGGGGAGGCTTGGAAACTTGGAAGTTTGGAGGGTTGGAGGTTTGGTTGGCGGCCTCGTCCGTCGCCCCGCAGGGGCGCTCTGTTCTCTGTTCTCCGTTCTCCGGGGGCGCTTCGCGCCCCTCTATGTTATAATAGGGGCACCTTTTTCACGGAAGCGAACCTGGAGGCATGTGTATGTGTATGGATGAATCACGGGAAGCGTCGTTCGGGCAGGTCGAGGCGCGGGTGCTGTTGCGGCCCCGGCGCGTCTATTGCCGCTATCGCCTGCCGGACTCCTTCGAGCCGCCGTCGACGCCCAAGGCGCAGACCCGCCTGGCCACGGCGGTGGGCGACGCGCTGTCGGCGGAGATCTGGCCGGTGATCCGCGAGATGGGCGCGGGCGCGTGGCTCTGCGCCTTTCTCCACGGGGCGGAACGCCCCCGGCGGGTGGCGACGTACGACCACGGGCGACCGGGCTCCGTGCGTTTCCGCCCGCGCGTGGCGGCGGTGGCGGTGGCCGATTGGCGCCACGGCCTGCTCTACGCCTCGGCCCCGAAGCGCGAGGCCCTGCCCGATTTCCTGACGGCGCTGAACGGCACCCTCTTCCCGGGGCGGCGCCCCGCCGCGCCCTTCGCCTGCGTCGACGCCGACCCCGCGGCGCTCTGTCTGCTGGGGCCGGAGGACCGACGCCCCGCGCCGGGTCGCGGCCCGTGGGCGGAGCTCAGTCTGAAGGCCCTGGCCTGGGAGGAGGCCGGCCTGGGCGGCGGCTTGGGCGAGATGAAGTGGCCGGGCGACGGCTTCGACTCCGCCGAGCCCTGGCCCGCGCACGTCTGGCGGGCGACGGTGCTGGTGCGGCCGCACGGGGAGCAACGGGGCTTCGTGGCCGAGTTGCGGCGCGGCGGGGAGCTCCGGGCCGCGCTCGGCGCGCACGCCCTGGCGCCCCTGGCGGCGTTGGCGGGGATGCCGGTCTGCGGGCCTGCCGCGTTGCGTCACGGGGCCTGAACGCGATGGAAGAGGAGCCTTACCTGATCGACCGCCGCGAGGACGCCGGCCCGCCGCCGGGGCTGGACGACGCGCGCTGCCCCTTCGCGCCGGACGGGACGCGGGCCTGGGCGCTGACCCCGCGCGGCTTGGCCGACGCCCTGCGCGCGGCGGCGCGGCTGAAGGCGCGGGGCGACGTGCAGTGCCTGCTGCTCCGCCCGGGCGCCGTCGGCCCCTGGCTCCCGCCGGATGTGGGGGACCTGCGGCGGTGGGCCGCCCGCGCGGAGGAGGCGCTGGGGCGTCCCGTGCGTCCGATCCGGAAGGGGTGCCAATGCCTCTGCGGCGACACCCCGGCCTGTCGCGGCCACGTGGGTGCGGCCGTCGCCGAGACCGCCCTCTGGATGGGTGACCTGGCCGACCGGCAGGATTCCCTTTCCGCGGCGGTGGACGCCGCTTTCGCGGGGCTCACGGAGCGTCAGCGGCGATTGGTGCAGGAGTGGGCGCACCGTCATGAGCCCGGCAAGGCCGGCCATGCCATCCGGATCAAGACGCTGGCGCGGGAGTTCGGCAGGTCGACCCGCCAAGTCTACCGCACGCTCCAGCGTGCCCGCGAGACGAACCCCGGCGTCTTCGCCACCATGCTCCGCCTGCGCACCACCCGCGCCTCCCAGGCGAAGGCGTGGGAGGTGCGGGAGGTGCGGGAGGTGCGGGGCGGCTGACGCCGCCCCTTTTCCGCGAAGACGCAAAGGGTGCGGGCGATCCGGCGGGGACG